>NZ_JAMYRK010000049.1:0-45103 GCF_040321335.1 Mesorhizobium sp. M0437 | reverse complement strand
CCGCCGGAAACCTTTGCCGCGTTCCGGGCGGCGTTCGCCAAGGGCCGCTATTTCAACGACCATATCCGCAACAATTTCCGCTACCATCTGGTTGCGAGCGATAGCGACCCGGGATGACCTGACCTGCCGGTGGCTCAATCGTCCTGTCGCTCCAACCGGCGGTTGGCGGACGCGTTGCCGCTGTTGCCCTAGGTTCGCTTTCGGTCCGCGCGCACCTCGCAAAGCCCACCCCCGAACTCCCTGCCTGGTGCAAAGGCGCTTGATCGGTCCCGCCGCCCTGGCAGTGTGCGGCGGGATTTTTTGCGCTCCAGGTGGAACACCGGGGCGCGGGTAAGGTTCGGTGCACGCAGTACATCCTCCATACGATATTGCTGCAAGATCGGTGGTGCTCCGATCCAGCCCGCGTCTCCTCGATCCAGAGACGCGGGCTTTGGCGAATGTCTGTGGATCAGCGCGCCATCAGGTCTGTTCAGCGCTAGAATAGAGGCGATCGCGTATCTATCTGACCGAAAGCAAACAGAAGCCAGGGGTGCCCACTGAAAGCACAAGCAAGCGCAAAGGTTCCTCAACTGATGCTCGGCTGGCGGCAACCTGCTCGCCAGCCGAGTTGAGTTCAGGCGGTGGTCGGGGGAGACTGGCCAGCCACACGCTGGTGATTCCAATCTTTGCCGATGTGCCAATCAGCAACCTTGGTCGGTCTTTTTCACCTGGCCCGGCGCGGCGGTCTTGGCTGTCGTGTCCTGCTGACCTGGCGCCGCCTGCTGAGCGCTGCCAGTCTGCTGGCCGGGCGCGCAGTCCCTGGCCGAGTTCGAATTCGTGGTGCCGCTGGTGGTGGTCGTGTCGGTGCCCTGATCGCCGGACAGGTTGGTCCCGCTGCTCGTCGTGCCGGTGCCCTGATCCGTCGTACTGGGCATGGTTGTCGTGGTCGAGGTTCCGCTCGTCGAGGTTCCGCTCGAAGTTCCGCTCGTCGTCTGGGCAAAGGAAAGCCCAGCCGACACCGCCAGCACGGCCGAAGCCAAAAGGATGCGTTTCATCTTCTTTCTCCTGTCTGAATGCGCGGGATGCGCCTGGCAAATCGAACAGGCAGACAGAAGGAGTGTTCCCCGATGGAGTTCAACTTTTGTAACTCTGGTCGTAGGTCAGCCTTAGGATGGCGGGCGTATATTAGAAGCCTCTTGAAGAAGACACCACCCGCACCAGAATCCATGGCATGGCTCGGGGAATAGGCATTGGTGACCGGGTGGCGATTACTGCCAGGGTTCGAGGGCGGATAACAGAGGACCGCGTAAGCGTCTCGATCCCAGGTTATGACTTCCCACATTCCATCATCGACCACAGCAAGGTGAACCGAGGCCAGCAAATCGACCTGAAAGGCGAGGTCACGCGCATCGACGAGGACACTGTGACGATCGACCTCGGGCCATTGGTCACGGTCGACCGTGAGAGGGTCCGGTTGGTGGAGAAGTATCGGCCGCCAAAACGACGAAAGGCACTTGCAGATGCCCCGGATTAGAACCGACAACATCGCGACCGGCTATGAGGGCAGGCCGCATGACGGGCCGGTAGAGAACGAGTCGAAGCATTTTGTCTACTGCCCAGTCTGCGGCCAAACGTTCGACGCGCGCGATCTTGGACAGGTGTTCCACCACGCTGAGCCGCAGCACGAGCCGCTTCCGGTCGAGCAATAGTCCAGCTGGTTGAGCTCTGGCGCCAGACCGACGTTGAGACCCTTCAGCGCGGCACCGACGTACGTTGAATGAGAAAAGGGTGCTCCGTGCACCGTGCCTTCCCCGCGCGCCGATGCTCCACCTGGACCGCAAAAAAGTCCCGCCGCACTGCCAGAACGGCGGGACCGATCAAACGCTTTGCACCAGGCGGGGGGATGCGGGGGTGGGGCTTGCCAAGTGAGCGCGCACCCGTAACCAACCCTAAGCGCCACAGCGGCAACGCGTCTACTAACCGCCGGTTGGAGCGACAGGACCGATTAAGCCGCCGGCAGGTCTGGTCATCCCGGGTCATCGCTCGCAACCAGATGGTAGCGGAAATTTGTTGCGGATATGGTCGTTGAAATAGCGGCCCTTGGCGAACGCGGCCCGGAACGCGGCAAAGGTTTCCGGCGGTACCCCCTCAAACTCGCCGCTTGCCGCTGGCGACGAACCACACCGAGGGGGTCCTTCTATCCAGATCATATTCCATCTTGCGGATCGAAGTAGATATGAGCACCACAGGCCGAGGCCCGCGCCCTTGCGGGGAGCGCGGGCCGATCGGGATACCGATCTGCAGCAATACCTGGAGGGGGAGGATTCGCTGCGTGCACCGAACTTTCGCGGCGGTCCCGTGTTCCCAATCGAGATGCACAAAAAGCTGGCTGCACCTTTCGGCATCACGCGGACGTTGGATTTCTGAGAAAGCGCGAGCGTCAATACTAACTTCTGGTGATGGAATTTTCCCGTGAGATAGGCACGCTCCACGGCGAAAGGAGTGCCCCGCCATGACCGTCCTCGCCTACAACCTTGCCAATGACATCGAAGGATTGTGGAGGGCCGTCTTCGTGCCGGACGAACTGCATCTGTATGTGGAATTCAGTCAGCCAGACGCCGACACAAACCCGGCTGATTGGATGAGCGTTGATGATTTCCTTGCATGGCGGCCAAACGGCGCGCTCCATGAGCGAGCGCGCGACAGCTTGGTTTCGCTCATTTGCAAAGCGCTGACAGGGCGATGAGACAAGGGAAACCCGCACCGAGATCGAGTGCGAGCGCCGCGAGTGGGCCTAGGGCGCCACAAGCCAGTGCCACCCCGCCGCCGGCAAACCGCGGCGGGCGAGTGCCTCGGGGACACGATGGTAGATTGCTGTGTGGCCTTAAGTCGCAAACTATTGGCTTCAGAAGCAGGGCGTAGGGCTTCATTGATGGTGCTACCAACACCATATGGTGACCCATAGCCCTCCAAAACGAGAGAAGCTCGTCCCGACGGGTCGCACTGCGGCCGTCAGCTGGTAATTGCTACGAACTAGGAAACCATCATGCCTGAAAATATCAGACCAACTTCGAGAGACGTCCCCCTCATTCAGCTAGGCCTCTGTCAGTGCCGCTTCCCGGTGAGCGAAGACGCTTCTGTACCCGGCGGTTATCGTTTTTGTGCTGGGCCAACTTCGCCGGATCGCGTCTACTGCGATCACCACCACAACATTGTGACCGCCGTGGACCCTTGTCGAGCCCGTTCGGGTCTTCACCTCGCTCAACGACGCGCCGCGTAAGCCTGACTGGCGGCGGCCTCCCGGCCAGGCGCTATGCGCTCCACGGCCTTGGCTCCGACCTTGCCGTCGGCTCGGTCTGGCCCATCCTGCCTTATGCCGTCTTCGCCGATGTATCCCCCGTCGCCCGATTGAGAACGACGACTTCTCGCCGAGCCTTTCAGCTCGCTACTCGCACAAACGCGTCGGCTCCAAAGGTTTGTCTGTCAGCACATCTTCAATGTGCCCGCGCCTGAAGCCCCAACATCTTCTGCGACCAAACCGCGTACCTGGCACCGCCGATCGGTTGCTGCGGCGGATTTTCGCTGTTCGCAGCTGAACAATGCCTATCAACCTTGTCATCGCACCTAGTCGCACATAGCGGCCGTTCGAATTCTCATCGCTCGGCGCGATGTTTGGTCCGTCTGGCCAGAAGAGCGGAGCAAGCCATTGACACCCACGAAGTTGCTGATTGGGCAGATCGCTGTCGTATTCGCAATTGTCATTCTTGGCGTGTGGACTGCAACCCAATGGTGCGCCCACATGCTCTCCTATCAGCCGCCACTCGGCGCGCCATGGTTTGTGACAGTCGGCTGGCCGATCTACCAGCCGTGGAAACTGTTCGAATGGTGGTTCCAATTTGACGCCTATGCGCCTGAAGTCTTCGACAAGGCTGGCATACTTGCCGGAGCCAGCGGGTTCCTGGGCTGTGCCGCCGCGATAGCTGGGTCCCTCTGGCGCGCACGGCAGCGGGGGTTGGTCACCACCTATGGGTCCTCACGATGGGCCATGAAGCTGGAAATCGAGAAGGCGGGGCTGTTTCAGCCGGCCGGCGTTTTCCTTGGCGGACTGAATTATCGCTATCTGCGCCATGACGGACCAGAACACGTCATGGCCTTTGCGCCGACACGTTCGGGCAAGGGCGTCGGACTCGTTGTTCCAACCCTTCTTTCCTGGACCGGCTCGGCCGTCATTCACGACATCAAAGGCGAGAACTGGCAGCTGACCTCTGGCTGGAGGTCGAAGTTCTCGCACTGTCTCTTGTTCAATCCGACCGATCCGAGATCGGCGCGGTACAACCCGCTGCTGGAAGTGCGCAAAGGTCCAGATGAGGTCCGCGACGTTCAGAATATCGCCGACATTCTCGTCGATCCGGAAGGCGCGCTGGAGCGGCGGAACCATTGGGAGAAGACCAGTCATTCACTCCTAGTTGGCGCCATCTTGCACGTGCTCTACGCCGAAGAGGAAAAGACACTCGCCCGTGTCGCCACCTTCCTGTCGGACCCGCAACGCTCATTCGCTGCGACACTGCAGCGGATGATGACCACAAACCACCTCGGCACGGTGGACAAGCCCCAGGTCCATCCGGTCGTGGCCTCGGCGGCTCGTGAGGTGCTGAACAAGTCAGAGAACGAGCGCTCAGGCGTTCTCTCGACCGCCATGTCGTTTCTCGGGCTCTATCGTGATCCAACGGTGGCCGCGGCAACATCGGCCTGCGACTGGCGCATTGCCGACCTTGTGGATGCCGAGCGACCGATGTCGCTGTATCTGGTCGTGCCGCCGTCGGATATCTCGCGCACTAAGCCCCTGGTGCGATTGGTGCTCAATCAAATCGGCCGGCGGCTGACCGAGCGCCTGGAGGGCGATCCAAAGAAGAGCCGCAAGCATCAGCTCCTGATGATGCTGGATGAATTTCCGGCGCTCGGTCGGCTCGACTTCTTCGAGACTGCGCTCGCCTTCATGGCAGGCTACGGCATCCGCGCTTATCTGATAGCGCAATCGTTGAACCAAATCTCCAAGGCCTATGGCGAGAACAACGCCATTCTCGACAATTGCCATGTGCGGATTGCCTTTTCCTCAAATGACGAGCGCACGGCCAAACGCATCTCGGACGCGCTCGGTACCGCGACGGAACTCAGATCGATGCGCAACTATGCCGGCCATCGGTTGGCGCCCTGGTTGTCCCACGTCATGGTAAGCCGCCAAGAGACCGCTCGCCCCCTGCTGACGCCGGGTGAGGTGATGCAGTTGCCGCAGGCTGACGAACTAATCCTGGTTTCGGGATTGCCGCCGATTCGCGCCAAGAAGTTGCGTTATTACCAGGATCCGAATTTCACGGAGCGAGTGCTGCCTTCGCCGGTGCTGCGCGACGGTGCCTACGCGGATCGGCCCACGTCGCGCCCGGACGATTGGAGCGGACAGGTGCGCGGCGTGGATCGGCGTCTTGCTGGCGATGACGACAGTGCCGGCGCGGCAATCGAAGACGGAGGTGTCCAGCAGCAGCGCCATCCGGGCCTGCGCGAAGAACGGACCCTCGTCGTCCAGGAGCCTGATCAAGGCGATCTGTTCACGCCCGCAGACGATGACTGCGAGACGCTCGCCGACAAGCGCGTCATGGATCGGATTTCCACCGCCGCACGTGCGTACGGCCTCAACGAGGGAATGGGCGACGACAAGGACATCGTGCCCGGCTTCTGAACGGCGCGCCATACGCGGGCGCATCTCAGCGTAGATAACGGCCGTAAGCGATTTCGAGGATCTCGACGATGCTCGTTCCCGTCGCCGGTGCATCAGCGCCGGTCAGAGGGAACGAGCAGCATGAAGCCCCACCGCATTCGTCACCAGTTTTTGCTTGAACCCGAGTTGAGCCAGAAGCTGGAGAACCTCAGCCGCAATCCATCGACCACCAAATCGGCCATTGTGGCGCACGCGGTCGAGACCTTTATCGAGCGGCGTGGGGAGAATGAACTCGACCAGCGCTACGGCAAGAGGCTCGACCGTCTTTCCCGCGACCTCGGACATGTCAGGCGCGATGTCGAGATGATCCTGGAGAGCCTGGCGCTCTTCATCCGCTTTTCGATCACGCTTCATGCTCACACGCCGGTGCCGGACAGGGCCACGCAAGCGATTGCCCAGGAGCGCTTCGACAAATTCGTCGAACAGGTCGGCCGCCAAATCGCTTCCGGGAAACGGTCACTTGGCACCGACGATCGCAGGGGAGGGGAAGGATGAGTTCTCATCCGGAAGCCGACCATCGCCGCCGCGCCATGCTGCGCACCGCCATGGGTCCGGCGATCACCGAAGCCCTTGCCGATCCGACCGTCATTGAGGTGATGGTCAATCCCGACGGTGCGCTGCGGCTCGACCGGTTGGGTGAAGGCCGGGTAGACACCGGCGTGCACATGCATCCTTCTGAGGCCGAACGCATCATCCGCCTGGTCGCCTCCCACGTGCGCGCCGAGGCGCATGCGGACAATCCGATTGTCAGCGCCGAATTGCCATCGGGCGAGCGCTTCGAGGGTCTGCTGCCGCCTGTCGTGCTGGGGCCATGCTTCGCCATCCGAAAGCCTGCGGCGAAACTCTACACGTTGGCCGACTATGTCGCCGACCGGGTCATGCTGCCGCTGCAGGCCGATGCGCTGAAGAAGGCGGTCCGCGAGCGGCGCAACATCCTGGTCGCCGGCGGCACGTCGTCGGGCAAGACAACACTTGCCAATGCGCTGCTGGCACAAGCCGCCGATTGCGACGAGCGGGTGATCCTGATCGAGGACACGCGCGAACTGCAATGCGCGGCGAAGGATTGCGTTGCCTTGAGGACGAGGCGGGGGGCGGTCACGCTCGCCGATCTCGTGCGCTCGACCCTGCGGCTCAGACCCGACCGCATCATCGTGGGCGAAGTCAGGGGCGCGGAAGCCCTGGACATGCTGAAGGCATGGAACACCGGGCATCCCGGCGGCATCGCGACGGTTCACGCCAATTCGGCGCGCTCCGCTCTCTACCGTATCGAGCAGCTCGCCCAGGAAGCCGTCGTCACCGTTCCCCGCCGCCTCATCGCTGATGCGGTAGATCTGATCGTCTTTATCGCTGGGCGCGGATCCTCGCGCCGCATTGACGCAATCGCTGAGGTCACCGGTCTCGACAGCAGCGGTGATTACGCCGTCACCCCGCTCACGCTTCCGCAACTCCAGCAGTTTTGAAAGGTCACCTCATGCTCAAGAAGCTTCGCTTCCTTTCGTCCACCGCGCTCGCGTTTCTTCTCACCGTCCCGGCCCACGCAGCGGGCTCCGGCATGCCTTGGGAACAGCCGCTGCAGCAGATCCTTGAGTCGGTGCAGGGACCGGTCGCCAAGATCGTCGCGGTGATCATCATCATCACCACCGGCCTGACCCTTGCTTTCGGTGACACGGCAGGCGGTTTTCGCCGGCTGATCCAGATTGTCTTCGGCCTGTCGATCGCCTTCGCGGCATCGAGCTTCTTTCTCTCGTTCTTCTCCTTCGGCGGCGGGGCACTCGTCTGATGGCCCCCGGAGAGCAGCATATCGAGGGTTTCGAAGTCCCCCTTCACAGGGCATTGACTGAGCCGATCCTGCTGGGCGGCGCGCCGCGAGCGGTGGCGATCCTCAACGGCACGGTGGCCGCGGCAATAGGCCTTGGCCTGCAGCAGTGGATCGCCGGACTGGCGCTCTGGATCGCCGGCCACACGCTCGCGGTCTTTGCCGCTCGCCGCGATCCGGACTTCGCCAGCGTGCTTGTCCGTCATCTTCGCCTGAAGGGGTGGCTTGCATGCTGAACCTTTCGGAGTATCGCGGCAAAGCCGATCGGCTTGCCGATCATCTGCCCTGGGCCGCTTTGGTCGCGCCCGGCATCGTGCTCAATAAAGACGGTAGCTTCCAGCGAACCTTCCGGTTCCGTGGCCCCGACGTTGAAAGCGCGACCGAAGCCGAATTGGTCGGCATCTGCGCACGAGCCAACAATGCGCTACGAAGGTTGGGCTCCGGATGGGGGTTGTTTTTCGAGGCCGAGCGCGTTGAAGCGCTGGGCTATCCGAGCTCGGCTTTTCCCGATGCTGCCTCATGGCTGGTCGATGAGGAACGGCGCGCGGCCTTCGAGGGCAAGGTCGCGCACTTCGAGAGTCGCTATCATCTGACCTTGGTCTTCATGCCGGCGCCAGATGGCCAGGCGCGGGCGGAAAGCGCACTGGTCGACTCGCATCATTCGGGAGGGGCTAGAGACTGGCGCCAGGAGCTGGCGTGGTTTCGCGACGAGACCGACCGCGTCCTGGATTTGCTGTCCGGCTTCATGCCGGAAGTGCGCGCCCTCGATGATGCCGAGACGCTAACCTATCTGCACGGCACAATCTCGACCTACCGCCATCCGGTCGCCATGCCGGAAACGCCAATGTATCTCGACGGTGTTCTGGTTGACGCGCCGCTTACCGGCGGCCTGGAGCCGATGCTGGGTGAGCAGCATCTGTGCACCCTCACCATCCTTGGTTTCCCGAACGTCACCCGGCCAGGGATCCTCGACGCGCTCAACCATCAGGATTTCGCCTACCGCTGGATGACGCGCTTCATCCCGCTCGACAAGACGGAAGCCACAAAGACACTGACCCGGTTGCGCCGTCAGTGGTTTGCCAAGCGCAAATCGGTCGCAGCCATCCTGCGCGAGGTCGTGACCAACGAACCCGTCCCTCTCGTCGATAGTGACGCCGACAACAAGGCGCTCGATGCGGATGCCGCCCTTCAGGCATTGGGCGGCGATCACGTCGGCTTCGGCTATCTCACCACAACGGTGACGGTATGGGACCAGGACCGACAGGCCGCCGCGGAAAAGCTCCGAGCGGTTGAGCGCATAGTCAATGGGCTCGGCTTCACCACGATCCGTGAAAGCATCAATGCGGTCGAGGCGTGGCTCGGCTCGTTGCCCGGTCATGTCTACGCTAACGTTCGCCAGCCGCTCGTTCACACGCTGAATCTTGCCCATGTCATGCCGCTGTCGTCGGCGTGGGCCGGTCCGGTGGATAACGAGCATCTCGCCAACGTGACTGGGACCGAATCCCCGCCGCTTCTCTTCGCAGAGACCAACGGGTCGACACCGTTTCGGCTTTCCACCCATGTTGACGATGTCGGTCACATGCTGATCGTTGGTCCGACCGGTGCCGGCAAGTCGGTTCTGCTTGCCCTCGTCGCTCTGCAGTTCCGCCGCTATGCCGGCGCACAGGTTTATGTCTTCGACAAGGGCAACTCGGCCCGCGCGGCGACACTCGCCATGGGTGGAGAGCACCATGGGCTTGGTGCGGACGGTGCGCTTGCCTTCCAACCGCTGCGCAATATCAATGACCAGGCTGTCCGCAGCTGGGCAGCCGAATGGATCGCCGGCCTCATCGCCCATGAGAATGTCACCGTAACGCCGGAGGTGAAGGAGGCGATCTGGTCGGCCCTGACCAGCCTTGCCACCGCGCCGGCGCAGGAACGCACGCTCACTGGATTGTCGGTCCTGCTTCAGTCCAATGCGCTGAAATCCGCGTTGATGCCGTACACGCTCGATGGCCCGTTCGGGCGTCTGCTCGATACCGATGAAGATCGGCTGGCTTTGTCGGATGTGCAGTGTTTCGAGACCGAAGAGCTGATGCACAGCCAAGGCGCTGTGCTCCCGGTGCTCACCTATCTGTTCCATCGTCTCGAGGAGCGGTTCGACGGACGGCCGACGCTGCTGATGCTCGACGAGGCGTGGGTCTATCTCGACAACCCTCTCTTTGCCGCCCGCATCCGTGAATGGCTGAAGGTGCTGCGAAAGAAGAACGTCTCCGTCATTTTCGCCACGCAGTCACTTGCAGACATCGCTGCCTCGTCGATCGCGCCGGCAATCATCGAGAGCTGCCCACAGCGCATTTTTCTTCCCAATGACCGTGCCGTGGAACCGCAGGTGCGGGCAGCCTATGAGTGCTTCGGCCTGAACGAGCGGCAAATCGAATTGGTCGCCCGTGCCACACCGAAGCGCCAGTATTATCTGCAGTCGCGCCGCGGCAACCGCCTCTTCGAGCTCGGGCTCGGCCCGATCGCTCTTGCGCTCTGCGGCGCCTCTGATCCGGCCACGCAGACCCTAATCGACAAGGTGCTGTCAGAGCACGGACAGGAGGGCTTTGCCGCCCGGTTTCTGATTGCGCGCGGCCTCGATTGGGCTGCCGAGCTTCTCCAGCAATTCCCTCAACCAGACAAGGAGCAATCGTCATGATGCGGCGCCGCCTTCTCACCAGCTTGATCACCGTTTCCCTGATCGCAAAACCAATGGCCGACTACGTCCAGCCGGCCCACGCCCTGATCGTGTTCGATCCGTCGAATTATGCGCAGAACGTGCTGACAGCGGCACGTTCCCTGGAGCAGATAAACAACCAGATCCAGTCGCTTCAGAACCAGGCGACGATGCTGCAGAACATGGCGCGGCACCTGCAGCGCCTGGATTTTTCTTCCGTGGGCCAGCTCACAGGTTCGCTCCAACGGGTCGACGGCCTGATGACCCAGGCCAGCGGCCTGAGCTTCGATCTCGACAAGCTTCAGAACCAGTGGCGTGTGCAATATCCGGAAAGCTACGACGCCACAATCGAGGTCAACGATGTGGCGAGCGCCGCGCGCGAGCGCTGGCAAAACGCCATGCAGGCGTTCCGCCAAACCATGAGCGCGCAGTCGCAGATCGTGGAGAACGTGCGGGCCGACGGCGACCTGCTTACCGATCTCGTCAACCGCAGTCAGGGCGCGGCAGGTGCCCTTGAGGCAAGCCAGGCCACCAATCAGCTGATCGCGCTTTCGACCAAGCAGCAGATGCAGATCCAGACGCTGCTCGCGACCCAGTTCCGGGCTGAAGCCGAAG
Source organism: Mesorhizobium sp. M0437 (assembly GCF_040321335.1). Taxonomy (NCBI): domain Bacteria; kingdom Pseudomonadati; phylum Pseudomonadota; class Alphaproteobacteria; order Hyphomicrobiales; family Phyllobacteriaceae; genus Mesorhizobium; species Mesorhizobium sp. M0437. The sequence goes on along the minus strand of NZ_JAMYRK010000049.1, from coordinate 34,222 downwards.
ATGCTGCCCGCAAGGCGCAGTCTGAGGAAGCCGCCCGCGAGACGACGAAGCGTTTCCTGGGCACCGGTACGGCCTATCCCGGCAACTGATCAGCAGTCTTCAAGACAACGAGGAAGACGGCGACATGAATGACCTCGGCGTCATCGATCGCTTTATGCAGACCTTCATCCGCTATATCGACAGCGGGTTCGGTCTGCTTTCGGGCGACGTCGCCTTTCTCACTACCATCCTGATCGGCATTGACATCACGCTGGCGGGCCTGGTCTGGGCGTTCGGCGGCGAACCCAATATTCTCGGTCGGCTCGTCCGAAAGGTGCTCTATGTCGGCGCCTTCGCATTCATCCTGAACAATTTCAGAAGCCTTGCCGACATTATCTACCGCTCCTTTGCCGGGCTCGGCATCAACGCTTCGTCCGGCAATTTGTCCGCCGACAGTCTCCTGCGGCCAGGCCGCATTGCCGCGGCCGGCTTCGAGGGCGCCTGGCCGCTGCTCAATCAAGCGAGCCAGCTAGTCGGCTTCCCCGAGATTTTTGGCAACGCGCTGACCATCTTCGTGCTGCTTCTCGCCTGGTTCCTGGTCCTCATCGCCTTCTTCATCCTTTCCATCCAGCTTTTCATCACCATCCTGGAGTTCAAACTCACCACATTGGCCGGCTTTGTTCTGGTGCCCTTCGCGCTCTGGAACCGCTCGGCGTTTCTGGCCGAGCGCGTGCTCGGCAATGTGATCTCGTCGGGCATTAAGGTGATGGTGCTTGCCGTCATCGTCGGCATCGGCTCCACGCTCTTCGGCGAGTTCGCTTCCGCCCTGCAAGGCAAGGAGCCGGACTTGGCCGCGGCCATGTCACAGGTACTGGGCGCGTTGGCGCTGCTTGGGCTCGGCATTTTCGGACCGGGAATTGCCTCGGGTCTTGTTTCCGGCGCGCCGCAGCTTGGCGCGGGAGCCGCACTCGGAACCACCGCGGCGGCCGCCGGATCAACGCTCGTTGCCGGAGGTGCGGCGCTTGCCGGCGCGCGCATGGCAACCGGCGGCGGTCTCGCCGCCGTTCGAGCCGGCACGGCCATGGGATCGGCTGCTTCCACAGCTTGGCAGATGAGGCGTGCAACATCGCCCGAGTCCGGCCTCTCCGGCGTAGCTGCTGGACTGCAGGGCGTTGCCGGCGCAGCTGGCGGCGCCGCGATTCGGGGAATGCGATCTGCAACAGAACCATTCCGGCGCAGCGCCGATGCCGGCCGCGATGCCGCCTGGACCGCGACGGGCGGCACGCCGACCGCATCAATGACCGGAAACCCTGCCGCGTCAGGTGCCAATGCCGCGCCGGCGTGGGCGAGGCGCTTGCGTTCCGAACAGACCGCGCGCGCCCATCGCCACGCCGCCACGCAGGCCGTCCGCGATGGCGATCGGGGTGGAAGCGGCGCCAACCCCTCTCTCAACGATAAGGAAGACTAGATGCTCTTCAAGCGACCTGTTCAGCGTTACGGGAAAACGCCCCACCCCGTCACACCATACCAGAAGGCCGCCCAACTTTGGGACGAGCGCATCGGCACTGCGCGCGTGCAGGCAAGGAACTGGCGCCTGATGGCCTTTGGCTGCCTCGCTCTGGCCACCGGGCTCTCTGGTGGACTCTTGTGGCAGTCGATGCAGGGCCGCGTCGTGCCCTATGTCGTCGAGGTTGATCGTTTCGGCGAGGCGCGCGCCGTCGCTCCAGCAATCCGGGACTACGAGCCCACCGATGCCCAGATCGCCTGGCATCTCGGCCGCTTCATCCAGAATGTCCGCTCTGTTTCCACCGATGCGGTGCTGGTGCGGCAGAATTGGCTCTCGGCCTACGACTTTGCCACCGACCGCGGAGCCCTCTTTCTCAACGAGTACACTAAGGCCAACGACCCGTTCGGCAAGATCGGCACGCGCAGCGTCTCGGTGCAGGTGACGAGCGTGGTTCGAGCGTCCGACAGCTCCTTTCAAGTCAAATGGACCGAGCAGGTCTTTGAGCGCGGCAGCCTCGCCAGCACAACGCGTTGGACCGGGATCCTCACCATTGTGATCCGGCCGCCGAACAATACCGATCAGCTGCGCAAAAACCCGCTCGGCGTCTTCATCAATGCCATCGACTGGTCGCGCGAGCTCGACAGTGCCGCGCAGACTTCCGTTCCCCCAAAGGAGCCCGCCAATGATAAATAGACTCTCGTCGCTCCGCACTGCGCTGGTCCTGTCGACGTCGGCTGCGGTCATCTCCGCCTGTGCCTCGAAGCCGGTGCCGCTACCTCAGATTTCCTATGATGCTGCCAAGTTCCAACCGGCGGCAATCGAGAAGGCGCCGGAGAAGCCCGTCAAAGTCGTGGAAGTGCCGAAACCGCTACCGCTGCCCGGCCAGTTGCAGCCCGAGCCGGGCAAGGCTGCTGAAGACAGGCGCTCGCCTGAAGAACGTGTCGCCGATGCCAACAAGGCGGCGACGCAGCAACCCACCAAATATGGCTATGTGAATGCGGTGCAGGTTTACCCCTTTGCGGAAGGCGCGCTCTACCAGCTCTATGCCGCACCGGAGCGCGTCAGCGATATCGCTCTGCAGTCAGGCGAGAAACTCCAATCCGTGTCGGCCGGCGATACAGTGCGCTGGGTAATTGGCGACACCGTCAGTGGCTCCGGCGATGACCAGCGCACCCATGTGCTGGTGAAGCCCTTCGCGCCAGGACTTGCCACCAATCTGGTGATCACCACGGACCGGCGAAGCTATCACTTGCAGCTTCAAAGCACGGATAAGACCGCCATGGCGGCAATCTCCTGGACCTACAGCGAGGACCAGATTATCGCGCTACGCCGGCGCGATGCGCAGGCCGAGGCTGCTATGCCAGTGGCGTCGAATGTGGCTCTCGAAAATATTCGCTTCCGCTATTCGATTACCGGCGACATACCGCCCTGGAGGCCGACGCGCGCGTTCGATGATGGCAGCAAGGTCTACATCGAGTTTCCGCGCCGCATCGATCAGGGTGAGGCCCCGCCGCTCTTCATCGTCGGTGCTGACGGGGACAACCAGCTCGTCAACTACCGCATACGCGGCAACTATTACATTGTCGATCGCCTCTTCGCCGCGGCCGAACTGCGCCTCGGCGCCAAGCAGCAACAGGTGGTGCGCATCACGAGGACCGACGGCAGGCAAGCGCCGCTGCGGAAATTGCTCTTTTCGCGTTCCAGCAGGTGAGGGACGGCCCATGACGGATACTTCCCGCTCCGATGCTTCACCGAAACTCGATCCAGAACAGCTGCAGCTGCGGGCCTCGCCTCGCCGCGCTGTGCGCTTCAAGCGCGGCATTATTGTCGCCATTGCTGCTGTTGGTTCCGGGACCGTTCTAGGCGTCACCATGATGGCGCTGCAGGGACCGGCGCTGCGCATCAAAGAGCAGGCTGAAGAGCTTTACAACACTGAGCGGAAGCCAACCGCGGAGGCAATTGAAAGGCTGCCTAAGGACTATTCCGGGATCAAGCCCAAGCCTCCGGTGCTTGGACCACCGCTGCCCGGCGACCTCGGCCGCCCCATCCTTGAGCACCAACGCCAGCTGGGCATCGCGCCGGGCCAGGAGGTTTCGGCGGAGGAGCAGCGCCTTGCCCAGCAGGCGATCGAGGCGCGCGAATCGCAAGTCTTCTTCCGGATCGAAAATCGACCCCGGCAAGCGGATGCCGCCGGCAACGGGCAGGGCGGGCGTCCACCCTTTGATGGAACGGCTCCACAATCCGATGCCGCACGCGATTCAGCTTCCGTTGCACCGGCCGAGGGCGACCAAAACAATCAACAGCGCAAGCTCGATTTTGTCAGCCAGCGGAACACAAGTGGAATCTACAATCTGCATGCACTGCAGACGCCGGCTTCGCCGTATCAGCTGATGGCCGGCAGCGTCATCGCAGCGAGCCTGATCACTGGCATCAATTCCGACTTGCCCGGCCTCGTCGTCGCACAGGTCACCGAGAATGTGCACGACACAGTCACCGGCAGCACCTTGCTCATTCCGCAAGGCTCTCGCCTGATTGGCACCTATGACAGCGTTGTTGCCTTTGGACAAAGGCGCGCGCTGCTGGTCTGGCAACGGATACTGCTGCCCGACGGCTCTTCGATCGAAATCGACAATCTGCCGGCGACGGACACCGCCGGCTATGCCGGGCTTGAGGACAAGGTGGATTTCCACACCTGGCAGCTGATCAAAGGCGTTGCGCTGGCCACGTTGGTAGGGGTCGGCACCGAGCTGAGCCTCGGGGAAGACGAAAGCGACCTGGTCAAAGCAATCCGCGAATCCGCTCAGCAGAACGTCAGTCGAGCTGGCCAGCGCATCACCGAGAAGAACCTCAATATCCAACCCACCATCACTGTCCGGCCCGGTTGGCCACTGCGCGTCATCGTGCACAAGGATCTTGTGCTGCGGCCGTACCCGAATTGACCGGAGTCATCATGACCAATCTGAAACTCGCCAAACTTCCGGACCGGACTCCTTCGAAGATCACCATAAGCGTAAGTGCAGACCTGAACCAAGCACTGAAGGACTATGCAGCGCTTTATCGTCAGACCTATGGCGAGTCCGAATCGGTAGCGGAACTCATCCCGTTCATGCTGGCGGAGTTCCTGGAGAGCGATCGAGCGTTTGCCAAGGCCAGAAAGGAAGGGCTCCCTGTCGTCGACAAGTCAGAGAAATCGCAACGGCAGCCAATTTCAGGGTCCGAATAAGTGACAGCGACCAGTGAGTCCGAGGGGCACCTTATTAGGCGGGCGAATGCATTGAAGCAACTTGCCGGCGGCAAGCCGAAAACACAGGGCACAATAGACGAGCTGATCTGCCCCGAACCAATGCCGGCTCTGCGCTGAAAGTTCGCCATTCAGCGGTATTGCCAACGATCCTGAAAGCTGCCGTCCGTACTGGCGACGTTTAACATCTGATGGTGGTGGAAAGCGGAATGGCAGTTCTTAGGCTGGCTTGCGAAAATGCGGCCAATCAGTTGTCCCAAAAATCCTGACATTTGCAATGAGTGCCGCCCTTCGGGCCCCGCTGCCTATATGCCTAACTCGGACTTAAAGTATTTTCGCAACGCGGCAACCGACGAGAACAGAACGTCTGGCTTCGAAGCTTCCAGTTCTGACATATCGGAGCATCCCCATGCGGAACCGACTGCGACCACCTTTGCGCCGCGAGAAGCTTCGGTATCGTGTGCCTGGTCACCGACATGGTAAGAGACGTCCGAGGCTGCCGGCGCCTTTGACATGGCGAGCAGCAAGCCTTCTGGATGGGGTTTGCGGTTCTTCACATGGTGATAGCCAACGACAATATCTATCGGCCAGCCGTGGGCTTTTATGAATGCCCTTGGTACCATGTCCGGGCTTTTTGTAACGATAGCGATGGTCTGTCCAGCCTCATGCAGTTCTTGGATCAGTTCGTTGATCCCATCGTACACAGGGAGTTTCGCCGCTTGCGCCATGACGGCTTTCCAATTGCCCGCAGCGCGCAGATGCTCGACTGAAGATGTATCGACAAGGGTCTGGTCGAAATCAAATATAATCATCTAGAAAGCCATCGAGGTTTGAGGATCATCATTTTTTGGTTTTTCTGGTGCAGGCTCGATAGAAGGCTCTACCTTTTCGATCTCCTTAAGGAATTGAGTAAGAGCAGGGCCGTCAGCAATGCCTCGCGCCCATCGTTCCGCGATCATCATCTGATTTCCCTTTGTCTTATCCTCGTGCTTCCACTTTGCTGGATGATCTATGCAAGCCAGCATTCGCCTTTGCTCGCGTGAAAAGCGAACCGTATGCATGGTTCCGCCTTTAACGTCCGTTTCTACGACAAGCACAGCATCTGATAATCCACTCTGGATGCGGTCGCGCTCTGCAAAGGCTGTTCTCATCGGCGTGACGCCGAGCGGGTACTCGCTGACGAGACAACCGCCGTTTTCCAGCAGACGCGTAGCCAATCCGCGATTAGCGGCGGGGTAAACCTTATCAAGGCCGTGCGCCATAACCGCGATCCCTACGCCGTGAGCGTCTAAGCAGCCTTCATGCCCCAGAGTGTCGCAGCCATGCGCAAGACCGCTGACGATGGTGAAACCTGCTTCGGCGGCAGTTGCGGCCGATTTTCTGGCAACGGCCTCTCCATAGGAGGTAGGCTCTCGCGTTCCCACGACAGCAAGGCATTTAGCTGCGTGCAGACCCGATAGCTCACCCTTCACATAGAGGACGGCCGGAGGATCGGGGATATTTCGCAGCCGCTCCGGATACCCTTCATCATGGAAGGAGTAGAACTTGATGCCGCCAGCTTTCGTGTTTTCCAGTTCGACTTCAGCGCGGTCCCACGCGTTGAATAGCTCGCTTTCTGGAAGCTTTGCGCGCATCGCTCTGTCAGCGATGATTTCCCTCGCATCGCCATCTGGAATGGGACCATGGACAATGCGTAAGGCGCCGCGACGCCCTACTCCCTTGAGTTTCATCAAGGCGGTGAGGGCCACAGAAGTTGATGATATGGGCGATGCAGCCATGGTCTAGCCCTTCTTGAATTTCGCTTCGTGCTCCTGTTCGCCTTGCTTCCAGAGAACGTCCCACCTGGCAGGAACTTGATCGTTATCAGGATTGGGGCAGTAGGCCACACTTTCAGCCTTTGCAAACGCCACACCGTAGACCTTGCACTTTGGATTCGTGGCAAGGACCGCTTGAGCGATGCGTGACAGTGTATCACCACGAGTGATAATATCATCAAAAACGAAGACATGATCCGCATCTATTTTAATTGACTGATATTTTGCTTTGTCGAGTTCTGCAGTTCGGCCATCGCCGGAGAAGATCGTATGGATCCTCTGATGCACATTCTTCAAAAGGGCTGTGTCAATATACTGCGCTCCGCACAGGCGAGCACATTCCTTGGCGATCCATGGCAAAGACCTGTTTGAGTCAGCCTTAGTTTCGCTGGATGACAGAGCGGGAATAAATGCTGTCCGCTTCGGACTAACGCCTAAATTATTTATGAGGGCCGGGACAGCTTCATAGAATACCGTTGCTCCACCCCATTCAGCCTTATTGTTCTTGTCTTTGAATCGTATAAAGCGGGCGGTCCAATGCTCGTTCGTCTTATCTTTTAGCTTATAACCAATTGCGTAGGAATACGTCAGGCCGTTCGAAATACTCAGGTACGGAAACCCCATCCATCCCGCGACCATGTTGTGGTAAATCATTATAACCCCTCCCCATTGCTCAGCCCCCGGGAATTTGGGGATCGTAGGCGTGGATTACAACTAAAGGGAGAAATTGTTTTCGCCTGGACGGTGCCGGGCTCCACTTAGTCAATGGATTTCCGATAAAATCCGATCTGTCCTGCACCTCACTTTTGAGACAGATATGATTCGTGCTGCCCGCGAAGTGCAAGGTCCGTTTTACATCGCCGCTCTCCTGTCCTGAACGACTGTAGTCGGGTCGGAAGCCGCCGGCCGGTCTCAGCAGTGCCAATGACAGCTATGGCCGGCCGCCGAACCGAAATCCGAGGGTTCGTTCTCCGGCCCCTACGAGACGTTCAAGGCATTGATGCCAAGCGTCTGCCCATGGCGCAAACTGGGACACCCGCGATATGTCCGGAAAGCTCTCGTAGCACGCGGACTGGATGGGTTGAGTTCACCGTTCCACTTTGGCATTCCCAACTCGTCCGATCGCGCAGGAGCGACGCCGCTTCGGATACCGGCGTTTGCTCGTGATGCTGAGGCGCGAGGGCTATGTCATTAACCACAAGAAGCTCTTCCGGCTCTATCGCGAGGAGAAGCTGGCCCTTTCGCCGTCGTGGCGGGCGCAAGCGGGCCATCGGGACCAGGGCACCCATGCTGGTGCCGCAGCGTCCCAACGAACGGTGGTCGCTCGACTTCGTGTCGGATTCAACTCACCGACGGCCGCCGCTTCCGCATCTTCGCCGCCGTCGACGACTGCACGCGCGAGTGCCTGGCACTGGTCGCGGATTCCTCGGTCTTGGGGTGCGGGTGGCGCGGGAGTTGGAACAACTCATGATCGAGCGCAGCCGGCCGAAGATGATCGTCAGTGAAAATGGCAGCGAGTTCACCAGCAATGCCATCCTGGCATGGGCCGATCAGAGCCGCGTCGCATGGCACTACATTGCGCCGGGCAACCCGATGCAGAACGGCTTCATCGAGAGCTCAACGGCCGCCTTCGCGATGAACTCCTCAACGAGACGCGGTTCACGTCCCTGGCCCAGGCCCGCGCGAGGCTCAATGTATGGCGCGCCGATTACAACGGCGCGCGTCCGCACTCGCACATCGGATGGCAGACACCCAACGAATTTGCATCGACCTTCAACCCGCGACGGTCGCTCGCGCTGCGCAACGTGAAACGCTCCGCACCAGCACCCGTCGCGTCCATCGCGCATCAGGGCAAATCCACCCCCGGAAACGAACTCACGTCTGGATAAAACTTGGGGGAAACGTCAGGGCGGCCATAACTTTGCAGTCTTCAGACGCGAGGCGGCGTACAACAGCGCTGCCCACCATGCTTGTGGCCCGCGACCCACACACCGCTTTTCCCTTCAGATCGCACGTTATGCTTCCTTCATTATTACCGATGTCTGCATGACCTTGAGGTCTTCCCGCACCATTTCCGCGGCGAGCTCGCGCACGGATGTCTCATGCACCCAGCCGAGCTTCTCCTTCGCCTTGGTGGCATCGCCCAGGAGAAGATCGACTTCCGTGGGGCGGAAGTAGCGTGGGTCTACCTGGACTAGGCATCTGCCGGTCTCGACATCATAGCCCTTTTCGTCGACTCCCTCACCACGCCATTCGAGCTCGACGCCGACATCTTCGAAAACCCATTCGACGAATTGGCGGACAGGGGTCGTCTTGCCCGTCGCCAGCACGTAATCATCCGGTTGATCCTGCTGCATCATCATCCACATACCACGCACGTACTCACGCGCATGGCCCCAATCGCGTTGAGCATCCAGATTGCCGAGATAAAGCTTGTCCTGCTTGCCGAGGTAGATAGCAGCGGCGGCGCGGGTGATCTTGCGCGTCACAAAAGTTTCGCCGCGCAGTGGGCTTTCATGATTGAAGAGAATGCCGTTGGAAGCATGGATACCATAGGCCTCGCGATAGTTGACCACGATCCAGTAGGCGTAGAGCTTGGCGGCGGCGTAAGGGCTGCGCGGATAAAAGGGCGTTGTTTCGTTCTGCGGTACGGATTGCACGAGGCCGTAGAGCTCTGAAGTCGAGGCCTGATAGAAGCGGGTCTTGTCCTTCAGACCGAGGAGGCGGATCGCCTCAAGAAGTCGCAATGTTCCGATACCGTCGGCGTTTGCTGTGTATTCCGGCGTTTCGAACGACACCTGGACATGGCTCTGAGCGGCCAAGTTGTAAATCTCGTCTGGCTGGGATTCCTGAACTACTCGGATGAGATTGGTCGCATCAGTGAGGTCACCGTAATGCAAAATTAGGCGCGGATCGGGATCGTGCGGGTCTTGGTAGATGTCTTCGATGCGACCCGTGTTGAAGGAAGAGGAACGTCGCTTAATCCCATGAACGACGTAGCCTTTTTCCAGCAGAAGACGGGTAAGATAGGCACCATCCTGTCCCGTTATGCCCGTAACCAGAGCAACTTTCCTGTTCTCGCCCATTTTCTTCCTGCTCTATTATAGTTGAAGTTTCGACTCCGGCTCGCCACACCGCCAGCAAACTGCGGCCCGCCCCATACCCTATGGTAGGATTTCGAGAGATGCGGCGCGGAGCTCGTCATTGACAGTGTCAGCCAGCGAGCACACCTGCTCCTGCTTGGAGGCATAGCAAAACAGAGTCTCGCCGCTAACCTGCCTAAGTCGCACATGCGGCCTGAGTGCCGAACTCAGCTCACGGGGTGAGCGACATAGATTTCAATCACGTCGCACCCGATTTGCTCATCAATCAGCGAGTGAGGACGCCCTCCTGGGAGTCTACGTCCGTTCTCAAGCACGCAGGTCGGTTGCATAGCCGCTCCGCTTCTTCCACGAAGTGGGTGGCCAGTAGAATCGTCTTGCCCTCGCCAACAGGGCACGTAGCCATTCCCAGATAAAATTGCGGGCATGTGGGTCCAAGCCGACAACTCCACCTTACCGCTCTCTTGCGCTAACCAAGTAATCTTAATCATTGCCTGCTTCAGCGTCTTCTAATGGAAATTGTTTTGATCAGTGAAATCGATTGTTTGGATGAGGTGCATCCACAAAATGGATTGTTTGACAGGGCAGCGCGGCACATCGGCGGCACAAAGTCGTGGGCGCGAGGTTTCGCTCCGCGCGAAGACAAAGTTCGTGGCAGTCGGGGGCTTTGGGCGAACCGCACATTTGAGACGGCGGCGAAAAGCCGGGTAGGGCATTACGTATTGACCTCCAAGGAATTTCGGGCGCGCTAGCCCGAAAACGGTAGCTGGGCTTCAACGATGGGGGGGACGAGGCGACCATCAAACTGTGTTTCATACTGTAGGCGATCGCAGTGCGGCGAATTTGAACGGCCGCCTTTGCCAGCCCTCGCCATCGCATCCGGCTACAGGTGCCGAAGATCTTCTCGATCCGAGTACAAATTCTGTGGATCGGTTGGTTCCAGGCGTCGAGCTTTCGGCCTCGTCGCGCCCCCACAGCGGTTGCGACGATGCGCGGCCTTCCACCCTTGGCGCGCACCGCGTCGCCGAGATGATTGCCTCGGTAGGCGCTGTCGGCAAACACTTCGCCGGGATTGTCGGGCAGAGCATCAGGAACGGCGTTGCCGTCCTCGGTGTGGGCGCCGTGACGGCGATCTCCTCGACAAGGGCCGTATCGGCGTAGGCACCGAAATGGGCTTTGAAGCAATGAAACGCTGGTCGGCGCTTGTACTTGACCCAATGGCCCTCTTCATCATCTTCGCTGGCCGAGGCGATGATCGCCGCATCGACAGGCGTGCCGATCTTCACCTGGATCGCTGAACTGGCGGGTGATCTCGGCGAACAACAGGGTCATGAACCTCAACGGCCTGTCGAAAACGGACGAGAGCGGGTTCGCACAGGTGTCGGCTCCGACACCGAGAACCCGCAGAACCGTCGGAACGATCCTCCACATGGCTGCAGACGCCAAAATTCCTCTCTGGCCGTCGTCGCACAGCATCGCGTGCCAGTCGCTCAGTCCGGCCGGATCGAAAGCTATCCGGTCGACACGAGTTGCGCCATGTTGGCGCACTTGAAAGCGTCAGAGGGCGCCGTGTCGCATCTTTCGATGGGACCGGACGCCATGATGGCCATAAATGACGTGGATGGCCTGCGCCTGACATTCGACGGCTGGCGGGTCCTGCACATCCGTCCTTCAGGAAACGCCCGCAAATGACATGTTACGTTGAGGCAGTTAAGAATTGGACTTGAAAAAGGGACTTTGTGGACTGCCTCGAACGGCTGTTTCGCTTAGCAAAGCGCGGCCTCGCGTCAGCAGAGGCCCATCATCAAGGAATGCCTTAGTATCCAACACATGGATGGGCCACATCCACGCAATCAATTTTACAGATGTCGCCCGGCGCATTAGAGAACGCTGAATTTAACCGGAAGCGGGAGTACCCGGCGTCAAGATTTGCGAGCGTCACAGAGATAAGGATAGGCAGTGCAGAGGGAGCTCTTCTGCCCCACGCGCAGCCTCTACCAAATCGCCCGGCGTAACGGTCGACTAGTATCGATTAAGGGATCCCAAGCCAGATGCAACCTCGTCTCTGAAACGAGATTTCCGAAAATGCAGGTCAGTGGATTGGTAAAGCGCAGGTTCGTCGTCTCTCAGAGGCGTACGGGGTTCGGTGATTGTCTATGGTCGCTGGCGGCCGCTTGGCGCTACGCTCAGCGGTCGGGACGAACGCTAGCCGTCGACTGGCGCGGGTCCTGCTATCTCGACCAACCCTTCACAAATGCCTTTCCGGTGTTCTTCGAACCGATCAATGACATCGCTGGCGTACCGGCTATTTGCGACGACCGGATCAACGACTTTTCCTTCCCGGGTCCATTCTTCCCGGAGTGGTGGAATAGGCCAGCGATCGACTGCCTTTACCGCCCAGATGAGCAGATTTTCCAAGAGCGCGACGAGTTGGGCGAGCTCTTTCAGGCCGAACACGATGTCGAAGCGAACACAGTAGTGTGTGACGCTTGCTTGATGTGGCGCTGCGATGAGGATGCCGAGCGGCAGGTCTTCCAGAGTGTCAAGCCTCGGTCTGAAATTCAAACACGCATAGATGCCATTTACCAAGAATGTTTTGAGGGGCACAGCATCATCGGGGTTCATGTTCGACATGGTAACGGTGAAGACATCATGGACCATGCGCCCTACTGGGCCGATCCGGAGTTCGCCGTTCGACAAGTGTGCACTGCGGTTGATAAGGCTAAAGCGTTACCGCACCCCAAGCCTGTGCGGCTGTTCTTGTGCACGGACAGCGCGCAGATCCTGGATCACCTGTCGGCCAGGTTTCCCGATCTTCTCACCGTCCCCAAGCATTTCCGATCCGATCAAGACGGCCCCTTACACACTGCAGCACTTGGGATGGACGGCGCAATTTCCGCCCTCGTTGAGATGTATCTTCTCGGGCGCTGCGATACTGTAATTCGGTTTCCTCCGACGAGCGCCTTTACACGATATGCACGCCTTTTCGTACCACGCGTAATTGAGTTCGATCTGAAGGAGCCAAGTCGTTTGATTTTGATAGAAGACAGCCAAAGAATCTCTGGTCTCAGTTAAGACCCGTCACCTGCACAATTCGGCGGATGCAACCAACAGGCATAGTTGAATGTCCATTTCTCATCGAGGCCATGGAAGCGTCGTACGATACCGATAGCGTCGTCATCTGAGGCCGTTCGGCAACGCGCCAGAACTTCGCTGTTACTCGGAGGCCGCAGACCAAGCCAGAGCGACGGCGATCGTGACGCTAACGCTCGAAAGGGCGCGGGCAATCACTCCAGAGACGAAATCGAGGTTGTTATATGAAAGTGGTTCCCGTCATCATCAGCGGCGGAGCCGGATCGCGGCTATGGCCCGCCTCAAGGCAATCGCACCCTAAACCTTTCCTCAAAGTGGCAGACGGGCATTCACTGATGCAGCACACTGTGTTGCGCGTCGGTTCGATAAAGGGCGTAGTGGAACTCGTCGCCGTGACATCTGGGGAACACCTCTTCCTTACCAAGGACGAGTTCGACGAACTAGATTCCGTGGTCCTGCCACGCACCTTTCTGCTCGAGCCTGAAGGCCGGGATACGGCCGCAGCCGTTGCGGCAGCCGCCATCCATGCCAAGGCAACGCAAGGCCCTGACGCGATTCTATGCGTCTTCCCAGCCGATCACATGGTTGGCAACCTGCCTGCATTTTTAGACGTCATGTGCCGGGCCATCGAACATGCGAAGCTCGGGCGGATCGCCACATTGGGCATCACCCCAACCAGACCGGACACGGCATTCGGCTATATCGAAGCGGATGGTGAGAAAGTCGTCCGTTTCGTTGAAAAACCGGATCTGGACACAGCCAAAGCCTATGTCGCGTCCAAGCGCTTCTTCTGGAACGCCGGCATTTTCTGCTTTAGCGCACAAACCATGCTCGACGAGATGGCATCGCATTGCCCCGCGGTGATCCAGGCCGTCTCCGACAGCTACGAGAACGGCCGCTTCAGTCAAGGCGAAGGCTTTGCCAAAATCGAACTCGCGCCTGAGCATTTCGGCTCCGCCCCGCGAATCTCGCTCGACCACGCTGTCATGGAGAAGACGAACAAACTTGCCGTGGTTGCCTGCGACATGGATTGGAACGACATCGGATCCTGGAACGCAATGGCCGATTTGATCGCCCCCGACGAAAGCGGGAACAGGATCCGCGGCGATGTGCATATGGTCGACACGACCGGCAGCTATGTGAGCTCCGACAAGCGCGTCATCGGCACGGTCGGTGTCAGCGATCTGGTGATCGTCGATTCCCCGGACGCTTTGCTCGTCGCATCCCGCGACCGCGTTCAGGACGTCAAGAAGCTGTTCGAGGGCCTCAAGGCTTCAGGACATGAAGCTCACCTGGTCCACAGCACGGTACATCGGCCGTGGGGTACCTACACGGTTCTTGAGGAAGGCGAGCGCTTCAAGATCAAACGCATCGAGGTGAAGCCCGGTCGGCGGCTGAGCCTGCAGATGCACTATCATCGTTCGGAGCACTGGGTCGTGGTCAGCGGCTCCGCGAAAATCGTCAATGGCGAGCAGGAGTTGTTCCTGGCGACAAACGAATCAGCCTACATCCCCTGCGGCCATAAGCATCGGCTGGAGAACCCAGGCAGAATTGACCTGGTGATCATTGAAGTGCAGAGCGGCGATTATCTCGGCGAGGATGATATCGTTCGCTTCGACGACGTATATGGTCGAACGTAGATTTCACCCGCGTGACGAGAACGGTCAACGTGTCGCTGACTAATTACCACTAGGAAGCCCGTCTGCCCACTCAGGACCGGATGCTTGTGGAATCGGGAATTGACCAAGGCAGCGGCGAATGACCGCAATCGGCATCAGGGTTGGGACAAATCAACCGGAAAAGACCGGAGAGCATAGTAACGCAACACAGTCCCACTGTCGAATAGCCTTTGATATTTCTGACTTTCCAAGCACCCTCAGGGCCCACCAAAATTATATCAATGGCTTATGGCCGACTTCGCTCTGAAGTGGGCCAAATCGACCTCGCTATCCCCGCAGCACTCAGTTCGATTGTTTTCGCATGAAAACGAGCAAGGACAGGGGGAGGGCGATCTTGTGCTGGCTTCTATGTCCAATCTTGCTCCTGTTCGTCGTCAGGTTGTGTGCAGCCACATAGCGCGGCTATCGCGAGGCTGGAAGGCCTCCGATCGATAGGTGCGGCGAACGGCGGCAACGAGGTGCGAATAGGATGGCTGAGCGTATGATCGAGAATACCGCAGTTGCGGTCTAGCGCGAAATGCAGCGTCTGTGACTCATCGGTCATTGCAGCGGGAATCATGACCCTAAGCCGCCCTTCATCAGCCCACCAGCGCCCAGAAGAAGGCGAAGATCCGTCACAATGCCTACCTGTACCAAGGCTTCAAGCAGTTCACCGCGAATGGGAAGACCGCCAGCCATTGCTTCTTCATTTTCGGCCATTCGCTCGCTACGAATGACGACCACATCCTTAACCGCATAGCGCGTGGCAAGTTTCTGGCACCTATGGTGAACCAGCATCCGCGGATAACCAGCGGATAATGAACCACGCGAACGAGCTAGCGGTGCAGCGCAACGAAAAATCGCCGCTTGATGTCGTCTTTTATGATGCTGCTACAGTTCATGTCTGGGGTTTAGGCTTAGAAGCGGAATGACTGCCAACCAGGTCATCGAGCCGGAAACTGACCGGCCGGTGGGCCCAAAAATGACATTCAGTTGCCTCCAGCCTTTCGACACGAGCCACTTCACGATCTCGCGATTGCCAGCTAGCGGCTTGTTGCTCGAGCTTCGCGATCCTAGTCTGTGGTCGCTATGCCTCAGCAAGAAGATTCCGGTTCCTAGCCGGGCGGAGGCGCAACGAGATAGCCAGCTCAGGACAAGGAGAGCAAGCCATGGTCGCTTTTACCCTCAATGGCGAGGCGCGAACACTCGACGTCGATCCAGAGATGCCGCTGCTCTGGGCGATCCGTGACGGCATCGGACTCACAGGAACGAAATTCGGTTGCGGCCTTGCCCAGTGCGGCGCTTGCACGGTTCACGTTAACGGCATGCCGACGCGCTCGTGCCAGACCGCAGTCGGCGACATCGAAGGAGCCTCGATCACCACCATTGAGGGCGTGTCGGGCAAGATCGGCGAAACGGTCCAGGCCGTGTGGGCCGAGTTCGACGTACCTCAATGCGGCTATTGCCAGTCTGGCCAGATCATGTCGGCCGTGGCCCTCCTGACAGAGACGCCGAAGCCGACGGACGATGATATTGATTCGGCGATGAGCGGCAATCTCTGCCGCTGCGCCACCTATCATCGCATCCGCGCGGCCATCCACGAGACCGCCAACCGGCTGGAGACTTGAGGCATGTTGCAGTTTCTCCCGAAGCATAATGCCGTGGGGCCCACGCGGCGCCAGTTCCTCCTCGGCACGGCCGTCACCACCGCGGGCTTCGCCGTGGGCTACCGGCTAATGATGGCCGCGCCCGCCAACGCACAAACGACGCCTGCAGCGGTCCAGGCGAACCCCTTCCAGACCTATGTCGAGATCACACCGGAGAACCGAATCGTCATCCACTCGTCGCAGTTCGAGATGGGACAAGGCTCCTATTTCGGCATCGCCACCCTGGTTATGGAAGAGCTCGACGGCGCCTGGGCGCAGGTCCA
Source organism: Mesorhizobium sp. M0437 (assembly GCF_040321335.1). Taxonomy (NCBI): domain Bacteria; kingdom Pseudomonadati; phylum Pseudomonadota; class Alphaproteobacteria; order Hyphomicrobiales; family Phyllobacteriaceae; genus Mesorhizobium; species Mesorhizobium sp. M0437. The sequence continues at coordinate 17,899 of NZ_JAMYRK010000049.1, read as the reverse complement.
CGTGGTCGGCGGATATGGCAATACCGCGCTCTACGGCAATCTCGCCTGGGGCGGGGCCGCGCAGGGAACCGGTGGCTCCACGTCGATGAGCTCGTCGTGGGAGCGCTACCGCAAGGCGGGTGCTGCCGCACGGGCCATGCTGGTGGCGGCCGCGGCGCAGCGGTGGGACGTGCCAGGCGGCGAGATCACAGTCGCTTCCGGGGTCGTGTCGCACGCCTCAGGGATGCAGGCGCGCTTCGGTGACCTGGCTGAAGCCGCAGCGGGAATGCCGGTTCCCGACGACGTGCCGCTAAAGCCGCGCGACAAGTGGGCCCAGATCGGATCGGACAGCCTCAAGCGCTACGATTCCGCCGGCAAGACCAATGGCGCGCAGACCTACACGATCGACCTCAAGATGGATGGACTCAATACGGCCGTTATGATCCATCCGCCGAAGTTCGGCGCTGAGATCGAGAGCTTCGACGCCTCCAAGGCCAAGGCACTCGACGGCATTGTCGATGTCGTCCAGACGCCGCGCGGCATTGCCGTCGTCGGCAGGGACATGTGGACGGCGCTCAAGGGCCGCGATCTCGTGGAGGTGACCTGGAACGAAGAGAAGGCCGAAAGGCGCGGCACGGCCGAGATCATGGCCGAATACACTAAGGCAGCAGACGATCCGGGCGCGGCCACCGCGCGCGACGACGGTAACACTCCCGCAGCGTTGGCCAGTGCTGAGAAAGTCATCCAAGGGCACTACGAATTCCCCTATCTTGTCCATGCTTCGATCGAGCCACTCAACGCGGCCGCCCGAATCAACGAAGACGGCACCATCGACGTGTGGGGCGGACACCAGATGCCCGACCTTTATCAGGCGGCTGCCGCTAAAGTAGGCGGCACCACGCCGGACAAGGTGAGGCTGCACGTGATGAAGACCGGCGGCAGCTTCGGCCGCCGAGCGGTCTCGGACGCAGATCTCATTATAGAAGCTGTTTCCACAGCGCGTGCACTGGGACCCGGCAAGCCAGTGAAGGTGCAGTGGACCCGCGAGAACGACATGCGGGGTGGGCGGTACCGGCCGACCTATGTGCACGCAGTCGAGGCGGGGCTCGACAAGGAAGGCAATGTCGTCGCTCTCCATGACCACATCGTGGGCCAATCGATCGCGGGCGGTTCGCCCTTTGCGGCGATGATCGAGAACGGCATCGATCCGACCTCCGTGGAGGGCGCCACCAACCTGCCCTATGCGATCCCGAACCTGAAGGTCGAGCTGACCACCACGGACGTGAACATCCCAGTGCTGTGGTGGCGTTCGGTAGGCTCCACCCACACCGCTTACGCAATGGAAACCCTGATCGATGAGCTCGCCGCCGCTGCGAACCGTGATCCGGTCGACTTCCGCTTGTCGATGCTCGGTCACCATCCACGGCATGCCGGCGTGCTGAAATTGGCTGCTGAGAAGGCAGGCTGGGACAAGCCTCTGCCGGAAGGCCGTTTCCGCGGCGTGGCCCTGCATGAAAGCCTCTCGACCTATGTCGCCGAGGTGGTGGAGATCACCTTCAACGATGGAAATGATTTCAAAGTCGACCGCGTCGTCTGCGCGGTAGATTGCGGCACCGCGATAAATCCTGACCAGATCCGCGCTCAGATGGAGGGCGGTATCGGCTTCGGCCTAGGCGCGATCCTCCAGGAGGAGCTGACCCTGACGGGCGGTGTCGTAGACCAAGAGAACTACGACACCTATATGCCGCTCAGGATCGAGCAGATGCCGCGCGTCGAGGTGCACATTGTGCCGTCCGACGAGCCGCCCAGGGGCGTTGGCGAGCCGGGTGTGCCGCCGATCGGCCCGGCCGTCGCCAACGCGCTACGGGCGGCGACGGGCAAGACGATCCGCAAGCTGCCGATCATAAAGAACTTGTCAGCATAGCCGGGAATGACACCATGAAAACGGCCGCGATGAAGATCGCGGTCGTAGGTCGTTTTTTAACGCCTCCTGACAGGCGATCACCTCCATTCGATCAATTTCCGGCGGCTGCCCGGTCCAATATCCGGTTTAGAGACTGTAACCCGTGTTCTGAACGACCGCAGACGGTCGTTGGTGCTGGTAGCACTAAAGAACCGCTTTCGAGACGCAAATGCCGCACGCAAATGTCTCGAAAGGGTCACGCTAGAGACTTTGTACCACCTAGTTGCATGTCTGCTATCGCTTTCTTGGCGCGAGAAGCGGCCGGTCCTCTGACGGCCCCATAACAGGACATTGATGTCTTCGCGCTGAGCGTCAGCAGTTGGCGCTACCGCGACCTTTCTCAGGAAGGCTGCACACCGACGCGATCTTCCTTTCGCCTTGCGCAAACCTCCCTTCCGAGTGAGGCGTTCAGTGCGTCGGCTTGGTGGACTGAGGCACTTCTGAGTGGGACAACAACATCGAAAAACATTGGAAAAGATTTGAATACTCTGAAGTCCCACTGATCTCTAAGAAATTGATTTTTATCGCTTTATGAACACCCTCCGGGCCCACCATTGTCGTTGATTTAATTACGAAAAAATGCCCTCGGCCCAAAACGTTTTGGGCCCGTTATGGGCCCAAAGAAAAGGGCAACCAGAAGCCGCCCTACGGATTGTCGGTTGATTTCACTTACTTGACGACCCGCAGGGCCGCTCGCTGCTTCATCGCATCGCGTTTGGCCTCACGCTCGTTGATGGCGCGGGCTATGTCGGCAGCCATTCGCTTCTTGTTGGCCTCTCGGACATATTCGTCTGTCACTGTCATTGAGGAATGCCCCATCGCCTCCATGATGGCGCGCGCTTGGATGTTGCATTCGGCGAGATACGTGCCAAAGGTACGGCGTAGCCCGTGCAGGGTGTAGCCCTCCGGAATGCTGGCCTGCTTGTTCCAATGTGCCATCATGCCGGTGAGGCTCTTTTCCGCGAACGGACGCCCATAGGCATTCTTCAGTACCGTCCCGCCTTTTGAACGATCGAGCGGAGCCAATGCTTGCGCGAGCTTGTCAACGATGGGGATAAACATCTCGCGCCCGCCGTGACGGTTGCGATTCTTCTTCTGCCGGAAATCGAAGGCCTCGATCACGTCTAGCGAACCATCGAACAGTTCGATCTCCTCGGAGACCAAATCGTTCCATTCTAACGAGGCGATATCGCCGCGTCGATTGCCAAGCCAGAAGCCGAGCGCATAACAGGTGCGCGCCGGGGAGCCGATCGGATGGCGCGCCTCGAACTTTTCACGAATGGCGATCGGCCAGGCGGGATTGGCAGTCGATTTTGGAATGCGGACGCGAATTGACAGCGAGGGATCGTCCTGCGGTTTGATCCATCTCTCAACGTCGATCGCCACCCACAGGAGCTTCTTGATTGCAACCAGCAGGTGCTTGGCAACCGTCCGGTTGGTGGCAAAGACGCTTTCGATAATCGCACGCAGGTGGTCGGCATCGAGATGTTCCACCGGCGTGTTGCGCCAAGTCAGCGGATAGGCAGGATCGACCTGCATCTGAAGGAAGCGCTCAATAAGCCGCGCATTCTTCTGCTGCGTCGCTTCGTCGAAGTCCAGCCATTCCATCGTCGCTTCAAGTCGGCGTGCAGCATGACCAAATGTTTTTGGCAACGCCCGACCGGGCAAGTCAATGATGACAGCGTTTTGACGTTGGCCTTGCGTTGCCTGTTCATAGGCGGCTTCGAACTCAGGATCGCCTGGTCCGCCAGGAAGCCGAATTTCGGGCATTCCTTTGCCGCGATAGCGATAGATGAGCTTTCCGTTCTTGATGCGCGACGAAACGCCGGGGTAGCGGACATCTTTGAATGGCCTGGCCATTAAATCTCCCTTTGAATTTTCCGCTGCCGTTGCTCCACAGGCGGGCAATCCTCCAGCATTGCCTGAAGCGAAAGGGTCTTGCTTTCCATGGCAACGCGCAGGAGTACCGGGTAAGGGAAGCCTCGACCTTGCTCTATGCCTTCAAAAGTGCGTTTCGGTATTCCCAAGACCTTGGCTGCACTCTCGGCGGTGAATCCTCCCTTCGCCCGCCAGCCTTTCACTTCTCGCGCGAGCTTTTCATTGTCGTTCACGTCATCTCTTTCGCTCAGGCGATGACCGTACTACGCCTGCAGCGTATACGCAATGTGCGTAGTTGCTTATCTCCTTATCGGCTCTCGTTTGCTCCGCTCCAGTAGTTGTTGGAGACCATTGTCTTTGTCTGGCAGGGCGGAGAAAGCGATATCGAGCGCCACACGATCCCAGATGGCGCGACTGTTGACGTGCTTAGGCCTCGGCATGCGGCCGTCAGCAACCATGTCGTCGAATAGTGTCGATCCGACACCGACATAGCGCGCTGCTTCCTGACGAGAGAGGCCGCGGGGTGGGTACGAAAGCGCGTCACTCTTCATAGACGCGGCCTCGAGAACGTCGGTATCGAAACAGCACAACGATATCAAATCCAGGCGGCTGGCTGCTTCGACAAGCCTCGGTCCCGATAAACGGGGCCATATTGCAGTCGGCACAACAAATCCACATCCCGCACCATCCGGTAATGAAGAGATCGTATTGCCCTAGATACGGGATGTTGCGTGGTGCGGAAGCTACCTCGCCGGCTCGTTCGGGAAAGGCGAGTAGCGACGTGCAAATCGGCAGGGTAAGATGCGGCAGAATGTTCCGGTGCAGATTTCGGGGGTTCAAGTCGCTAGAGGGATACCGCCAATACAGTGCTGCTACTGAATTCACTTGCTAAATTGAGTCCCTGCGCCTGTTGGCGGTTCGAATCGCGTGCTGTGCGCCACTTTACGATTTTGCGCGATTTCATACCCTGCCGCGGACGGATGCCGCATCACGCCGCCGACAGCCGCACGTGGAACTTGCTGTCGGTTGCCGAAGATTGTGGCAATCCGGACAGACCCGTCGAAACAGGGTGTAGGCTTTCGCCTCCTGGGTCACAACCGCTGTTTGCAGGGTGGCCATGATCTTCTTGCCGTCGTCGATCGACAGGCCCAGGTGTCCTTCACGCAGACGCTCATCGCTTTTGTCGATCCGGACCTCTCGGCGACAGATGTCGCCGAATTCGTTCGTCCCTTCGATCGAAATCGTCCACTCCATTCCCATCACTACCTCCGAAACCAAAGAGATGGTGATGGCCCAGTCGACGCTAACAAATCGTGGCCGCGCTCACCCCAGAGAAGTTACCGGTCTCCACTGCACTAATGGGCGGTGTAAGCTCCGTCCACCAGATGGTAGCTCCCAGTGATAAAGCTGGCCTGGTCGGACAACAGGAAGCACACAAGAGCCGCTACCTCTTCCGGTTTCCCGCGCCTGCCCATCGGCTGAAGACCCGCCATGCGCCGGCTGGCTAATGCCTCCATTTGCTCCGATAAAAGAGGCGTTTCGATCCAGCCGGGGCCGACGACATTGATCCGGATGCCCATCCTAGCATATTCAATCGCCGCAACCTTGGTTAATCCAACGACCCCGTGTTTCGCTGCCGTGTAAGCGGACGCAGTTGGCAAGCCGACGGAACCGAGAACAGAGGACATGTTCACGATGGCACCTCCGCCTCGATCCAGCATCGCGGCGATTTCGTACTTCATGCTGTAGAAAACGCCATTGAGATTAACGTTTATCAGTTTGTGCCAGTTGTCGAGCGGATAGTCTGCCGTTGCTTTTCGAATGCCGTCGATACCTGCATTGTTTACCGCCATATCCAGTCCGCCGCATTTCTGGACAGTGAACTCGATCAGCTTTTCCACTGCTGCCGCATCCGTGACATCTACCGCAAAGTCGTAGGCCCTGCCTCCTTGCGAGCTTATTTCGGCGGCTGTGCAGCGCGCGGCCTCGGCATCAAGGTCGGCGACAACAATCTCGGCTCCTTCTTGCGCGAGTTGCCGTGAAACAGCCGCACCTATTCCGGAGCCTGCGCCGGTCACAATCGCGACTTTACCATGGAAGTCAGGCTTCATCGGCTCTGTCCTATGCCATTTCTGACATAACCGAACAGAGGCAGACGGTCACCGCAAGAAGTTTCGCTCCAATTCGCTTGTTTAATCCTGTGAATTCATTTTTGCCACCACACAGCGAGACTTGGCCCGCAGGCCTCGGAATGGTAGAGACGAGGGCGGCGGTAGATGACCAGTTTCCTAGCAGGTACAAATGGAAGAACACCACATTGCGCGCCGGGGGCTCGTGCTGGGTAGTCTGGCTCTGATGATCTCCGGATGCACGTCGATTTCATCCGCGTTCGGACCAAGGCGTGGCCTGAATCCTCGTTACCGACGGCAGCATGTGCGGTACGACGGAAACGAGCCGGCCGGAACGATCGTCGTCGATACTTCGCACCGTTTTCTCTATGCCGTCGAGTCTGACGGGTGGGCGACGCGCTACGGCGTTGGCGTCGGCGAGCAGGGACTTTCCTTCAAGGGTACAGCGACCGTCGGCCGCAAGGCGGACTGGCCGTCGTGGACACCCACCGCCAGCATGATGCAGCGCAAGCCGCGCCTGGTGCAGTATGCAGGGGGGGTCCCTGGCGGACCAAACAACCCGCTTGGTGCGCGTGCCCTTTATCTCTATCGAGACGGGCGCGACACCCACTTCCGGATACATGGTACAAACGAGCCATGGACGATAGGCACAGCGGTATCGAACGGGTGCATCCGTATGATAAATGACGACGTCATTGACCTCTACGACCGTACTCCTTTGGGCACGACGGTGGTGGTTGTTTGATGGTGGGCAGGCCTGATCTTCGTTGGATGGTGAACCCTGCCAGCACGTCACCGCAAAGGTGCCGCCGGCAACCGGGTGCCAACTGTGTCATTTCTGCACTAGGCGTTGGTGTAGATCGCAGCTAACTTCGTGGGGCTGCATATCGTTTTAGTTGTGGCGATTCCATAGGCTATTCCGCCCCCGGGGAAAGGATTGCTTGATGAACAGGATATTGATTGCAATGGTTGCTGTGCTCGCCGTTGCCAGCCTGAGCGGCTGCGCGAACGACTGGATCGGCAAAGGAAAGGGTAAGGCTCCGGCACCCGCTCCGGTAGAGCAACCAGTGATTAAGTAAGGACCGGCTTGTATGGGGAAGGGGTGCCAAGCCCTTCCCCATACATACGCAGCCGGGGCTTTGGCCGGCTTCATAGCGGTTGGCGAGCATAGGCCGTTATTAGGTCTGTGCTTTGTGAAGTTCGGGAATGGACGCGGCGATGACGCTTCTAAGTAGCCGTCTCTTGCTTGTGGCGTTGGTGGCCCTCCCGGCAGCGGCATGTCAGACGAAAGACCTGCCGCCCCAGCCGAATTTCGTATCTTATGCCGATGACGGAGCTGCGCCTCAAAAAAAAGACGAGCGGTACTTCATCGAGTTCCGCTCCCGCTACGCCCTAAGCTACGGCCACACCTACGCAGTTTTTGGGCGCCTGGACCGGGCCGGGAGAATGATCGATCCCCAAGTCGCGGGCCTTCACCCGGCTTCGAACAGTGCGGTTCCCTATGTTCTGGGCCATATCGTGCCGGTGCCAGCCGAAACCGGGTGGAGCGACGGTGATCTGGAAGAACCATACAGATCCGCAAGCTGGCAAATCATATTGACCCGGGCCGAATACGACAAAGTCGTTGCCTACATCCGCAAGCTGCAGGCGAGCTCGCATGTCTGGCAGGCGACGGTCTTGAACTGCAACGGCTTCGTGGCGGACATCGCTCATTCCATGGGATATAAGACGCCCGCCATTCAGCTCCGGCCGCAACAATTCATAACCGAGCTTCGGGAGATGAATACATAACCAAGATTCGAGGGATGAATGGGACCGAATGCGATCGGTACTGCCCCTCCGGCTTTCGCGTCTGCGGACTAACTCGGAGAGGATCGCTGCGCCTGAAGGTCGGCCGGTGACGAAATCGAGACGATGGGTGAAGTGGCCATACTCAGGGGCAGCTGCTACAGTCGCGATCGCAGAAAGGGCGCTGGTGACCTGAAGTGAGCATTGCGGCAGCCTCACTTGGCGAGGTCATTTGGGTGATCGGCATCGTTGCTTGGTACGTGATTCGGTATCCCTTCGAGCGCCGGGCAAGGCGCGTGCGAATTGTAACTGGCTACCGCTCACGTTCCGACATCGTCGGGCTTGCATCTGCTCTGTTTGGCCTCGCAATCCTGCCTGCCTTCTATGTTGTCACCGGCATGCCCGCAGCGGCTGACCACCCGGCCAGCGTTTGGGCCGTGGCTCTCGGCACAATCATCTTCTGCTCCGCGCTATGGGTTTTTCGCAGATCCCATAAGGAACTTGGCCGGAACTGGTCGATTACGCTGGAGATTCGCGAACGGCATGAACTCATCTGCGCCGGACCATACGCTTTGGTCCGCCACCCGATGTATACCTCGTTCCTGCTCATGGGCCTCGGCCAGGTCTTTTTGCTGGCGAACTGGATTGCGAGCATATCGGGTTTGATTGGGTTCGCAGTCCTTTTCCTGCTGAGAGTGGACGAGGAAGAGCGTATGATGCTGGAGAATTTCGGCCCGCAATACCGTGCCTATATGGAAAAGACCAAGCGAATAGTCCCTTATCTTTATTAGAGGTACGTTTTATGCGAGGCCGAGCCCTCAAGCTTTCCGCGCCCCGGCGCCTTGTTGGCGATCTGATGAGGTTTTCGATCGGCGTGCCACGGGTCGCGGTGCAGCGTCAGATGAACCTCAGCCCACTCGTAAGGGCTAGAATGGCGCAGCAGACCAGGCCCTCCTGGACCGCGATCTTCCTGAAAGGATATGCGCTTCTTGCCCTAGAGATGCCGGAGCTGCGGCGCGCCTATGTCAAGTTGCCCTGGCCGCAGCTTTATGAGTATCCGGCAAGCGTAGCCTCGATTGCCCACGAGCGCGAATATGATGGCGAGCCGGCCGTTCTGCTGAGCTGCATCAAGTGCCCGGAGCGCTACTCCATCACGGAACTTGAGGGATCCATCCATGCGGCTCGATCACGGCCGATCCTGGAGGTCCCGGAGTTTCGGCGTGCCTTGCGGGTGGCAGGTGCGCCCGCGCCAGTCAGGTGGCTGCTTATGTGGCTAGGGTTGAACATCGCCCGGCAAAGGGCAAATTACTTCGGTACCTTCCAACTGTCGGTCTATTCTGGTCTCGGTGCGGAATCACTCAACCCGCTGACACCACTGACCACGCTTCTGAACTACGGTCCGATCGGCAAAGACGGATCGGTGAATGTCCGCATCCACTACGATCACCGGGTCATGGATGGAGCGAACGTCGCACGAGCACTGGAGAGATTCGAAAAGATCCTGAACGGCACTGTCGCCAATGAAGTGATGCTGCTCGGTCAAGGAGTTTCCGCTCCTGCAAGACAGAGGAACGCGACGTGATTTCGCACTGTGAATACCGGCCAGCTATCGTCGTGATTGGCGGCTCGGGTGGAATTGGCCGGGCGATTGCGAGCGTCGCGGCAAGGGAGCGCGGTGCGGTTGTGCTGGTTGCCCGCTCGCCCGAGGGTTTGGCCGCCGCGGCGTCTGAGGTTAGGGAGGCGGGCGGCGAGGCATTCACGCTCGAGTTGGATCTCGTGGCAGGCGATGCGCCGACGCGCATGGAGGGCTTTCTGTCCACACACGGCCTGGTCTGTGATGTCCTGGTCAACAGCGCCGGCTATGGCCTGCGGGGCGCGACGACGGCGCTGCCTATTGATGATCAACTGGGCATCATCGATCTCAACATACATTCCCTCACAGAACTGACCCTCCATTTTCTGCCGGGAATGGTGGCGCGCCGACGGGGCGGGGTGCTCAATCTCAGTTCCGTGGCCGGGTTCGTTCCCGGGCCTTATATGGCTCTGTACTTCGCCAGCAAAGCTTTCGTGCGCTTCTTCTCAGAGGCGCTTCACCAGGAATTGCGCCGAACCGGTGTGACGGTCACATGCGTTGCACCAGGCCCGGTGTCGACGGAGTTTCTCGCAAGATCAGGCGCCAATCAGACGGCGCTCTTCAACATCTTGCCCAAGGTGGATCCGGAGTATGTGGCCGAACGGGCGTGGCGAGGGTTCAAATCCGGTCGTCGCCTCGTCGTACCGGGAATCTCGGGCAAGTTGGCTGCCCTTGCGGCAGCGCTCCTGCCTTCAGCAGCGCTGCTGCCCCTGGTCGGCCGGCTGCAACGCGGCGGCAATGATCAATGTCCTTGCGGTTCAGGTATGAAGTTCAAGAAATGCTGCGGTACCCGCCAGATTCAGCTACGCCGGGGCCCTCGGGGAATTATCCCCTGAAGGACCAGCACGCCCGCTCGCTATTTCAGAAGTCGCCGATGGTCTTGGCAACGACCAAACGCTTTCCACCTGAACCGTTGCTGCGCTCGTGCATGAAGTCCCTCTCGGCCAGCGAGACAAAAGCCAAACCTTCCAGACCTACCGCCCTCCAAGCGACCGCCTCTCGCCGTGGCCAGCGCTCCTTCATCTACTCGACTCTTCGAGTCACAGGCGGCTCAGCACGGTCACTGCCGACGATGCAGCCTGCCAGCGAATGGAACCGGGTACAGCAGCCCATGTCCGATTCTGATGCCAATAAAGCCATCGTCCGCCGCTATTTCGATATGTTCCGGTGATCTGACCCAGCTCGCCGACATTGTTTCGCAGGACTATGGTGACAAGCTGAATGAACAATCCTCTGGCATCGACGTCATCCGCGGCTATCTCGAGGGCCTAAAGTCCAGCTTTCCCGATTTCACTTGGACCATCGAGCAGATCATCGGCGAGGGCGATCGGGTGGCGGTCATGAATCGCGTCAGCGGCACCCAGGTGAAAATGACTTCGGTGAGATCAAGGCGACCGGCGATCGCGTCGATTTCGCTGCTTTTCAATTCTATCGGATCGCCGACGGAAAGCTCGCCGAGCACTGGGAGGTAGCCGACTTCGCCAAGTTCCAGGAGCAGCTGACCGCCAAGCCGCCAGGGAGTGCCTTCAATGCTTTTCATGCCTTGGCAGTTATCTTAAACTTCCACCGATTGCGCCGCACTTCCTCAGCTACACCAATGCCAGCTTTCCCGTACGCAGTGACCTCGCATGGCCTCAGGGAAGGCGCATGCGGCGCAGCAAAAACCGGAACAGCGACCGAACCCGATTACGGCGCCGGATTCTGGGCGCGTACTGCTTCGCTGAAGCTACGCAGGACCGGGCTCTCGTAAACCGAACTCCGGCTTCGCCACGCTACGCCGGGATTTCGGCCATCCGGCTTCCATCCCTCGCGCAAGCACGCCCTTTCAGGCCGTGACCTGAACGGGCCGTTTCGGCCCGTGCAACCTTTTCTCTTTTGATCCGGGGCTGCCGCCCCCTGCCGTCAAGGCCGGGCGCTATTCGCGTGAAAATCAAAGGCCGTGTGCTCACTCCGCTGTGGGCCGCACCACCCTTTGATTTTCAGCCTTGACCGCATTCCGCCCGCTCATTGGCGCGGGGCCTAGTCCGGTTGCAGCAGCAGCTGCTGCGCAACCGTAAACTAGGAGGAAAAACCAATGAAAGCAGATGTTTATGAGAAGGTGACGGCGAGCATTGTTGCCGAACTGGAACAGGGCCTGCGCCCATGGCTGAAGCCTTGGAACGCGGAGCACGCCGCCGGGCGGATTTCGCCGCCCTTACGTCATAACGGCGTGCCCTATCAGGGAATCAACATCATCATGCTTTGGTCGGTAGCCATGGCGCAGGGCTTTGCCGCGCCGATCTGGATGACCTTCAAACAGGCGCAAGAGATGGGCGCGCATGTCCGCAAGGGCGAGAGGGGCAATCTTGTCGTTTATGCCGACCGTATCCGCAGGACAGAGAAGGACGAAGCGACCGGCGAGGAGCAGGAGCGGGATATCCCGTTTATGAAGGGCTACACCGTCTTTAATGTCGAGCAGATCGAGGGCCTACCGGCGCAATTCTATGCCCCGGCGGAACAGCGCCTCGATCCGGTAGCACGCATCGAGCATGCGGAAACTTTCTTCGCCGCGCTGCGCGCAGATATCCGTCACGGCGGCAATCAGGCCTATTACAGCATGGGCAGCGACCATGTGCAGATGCCGCCGTTCGAGACCTTCCGCAATGCCGAAAGCTATTACGCAGCGCTGGCGCACGAGTGCACGCACTGGACGCGCCACCCCTCGCGGCTGGAGCGGGATTTTGGCCGCAAGCGCTGGGGCGACGAAGGCTACGCGATGGAAGAACTCGTTGCTGAACTTGCTTCGATCTTCCTGTCCGCCGATCTCGACCTGACGCCCGAAACCCGGCCCGACCATGCCGCCTACGGCTCATGGCTGAAGGTGCTTAAGAACGACAAGCGGGCGATCTTCACCGCAGCCAGCCACGCGCAGCGCGCCGCGGATTTTCTTCACGGCTTGCAGGAAGAAGCCGGCTTGCTGGAGGCCGCGGAATGAAGCGGCCCGAGACCATCTGATGTGACCCCACCGTCGCACAAGGTCGGCGATAGCCTTCTGTTTCCTTCTGTCGACCTCAACCATGGTCGAGGATAGAACCTCCTGCCGAGAAGATTTGTTCCTTGGTTCCTTGGAAGGCGGGAATGTTGGTAGAAATTTCTGAGCGGGATCGGATAACTGGCTGGCGCAAAGAGTGCCCTCTCGGGGTTGAACCAGTGGGTTGCCATGACGCTATTCGTGGAGGTCGAACGCGACAAACAGGCCAAAGGCTGGGGCAATCTCTACAATAAGCTCGACCGGCGCGCAGTCACTTTCCACTTGCGGCCCGTCTCGGCGCACCACTGTAATGGTCTCTTTGACGGAGATGATTTGACCGCGACGGGCTTGTAGGATCAGCTCTTCAACAATCTCGTGGGCAGTCACGTTGCTGGGTCGCCCGTTCGTAAGAACGCTCATCCGAGGCCTCCACCTCAGCGATAACCCACGAGCTTGGCCCGCCGGGTCATGACAGGCACCTACGCCCAACTGCCCTTTCCGACCCCAGCGCCGGATCCCGATATGTGCCACGCGAGTCCTTGCTGTTGTTGTCCGGCTGTTTGCGCTTGTCACATGTCAATAGCCACAGCCGCGTGACCGCGATCCTGGTTCATTGAGGTCGAACGGTCCGTAAGAAACGCCCACTCCGAATCGTTCTTCCGCGCGCCTTTAACGAAATAATTGACAGTCCAACCGAAACGGCGCTCCGTCGTTCGACGGGATGGATCTTGGCACTTTTGGTTGATGCCGGGCCTTCGCCGTTACGATAGGGAGGATGCAATGCCGACAGTCATTGGCTACCATAACATCACAAAGGGCGCAAAACACTGGCTCGACTCGCCGAAGCGCAAAGAGCTTTTTGGTCCGCTCGGCGTGACCAACATACGAACATTTGTAGATCCACAAAATCCGACTCGGGTGGCCGTTCTCATGGACGTTCCGGACATGGACGCCATGATGAAAGCTATGCAGAGCAAGGAAGCCGCGGATGCGATGGCCTTCGATGGAGTGGTTCCAGAGTCCTTGGTGATCCTGGTCGAATCGTAAAGGTGATTGCTCCGCTGGCCAAGCTTAGGTTTGGTCAGCGATGGTGCGGTTCCAGTCATTCTGGAAAGCGCCCATTGTTGGCGTAGAGCCCGCTGGCCACTGGCTTCAAGAGCGGGCCCTGCGCGTCAGCGCCGACGTTGGTCTCGGTCGCGCCAAGGTCAGCCGCTACAGCTTGCGCAACCTAATGCCGGCTCAAGTCCGCAAATCAACTATTCCGCGCGTTCACGCTGGACTTCCGCTTGCCACCCCAGCCAGTCGTTATGCTCATTTCGGGCTTGCTCCGGCTCATGTGTTTGAACCAGCGGGACGCGCCATTGACGGAAGTTCGACTATTAGAGCGAGATGATCCGCTTCCCGCGCTGATTGCGGGCGTACATCGTTGCTGCGTGGTTGTTGCATCTGGACTAAGCCCGATTCTGCTCTGCGAGGACACCAACACGATCCGCGCCGTGATGAACCCTCGTTGTCCGCTCAGCAAGCGGTCGCTGCCGATGCAAGCGGTCTTATGGTCCGGTCCCCGCAACGAAACCATTTCGGCTTCGTCGGTGCTCGAATTTTGCATGATTCTATTGCCTGAGCCGATTGGTGCTACACTGGCAAGCCAGTTAACGCGACGGACCTGTGTTCGGTGATATGACCAAAGTAACCGCTTTACCCGACAGAGTGGGTTTCGACGTGGCCGCAGATGAGACCTTGCTTGAGGCGGCTCTCAGATCGGGCGTGCCATTTGCCCACGCATGCGGCGGCAGGGCGAAATGCTCGACATGCCGCGTTTGGGTTCTCGACGGCATTGAGGCTTGCCCGGACCGGAATCCGGACGAAACCCTGATGGCGAACCGGTTGAGATTGGCCGATGAGGTTCGGCTGGCCTGTCAGCTCAGACCGGAAGGCGAGCTTCGCGTCCGACGCCTGGTGCTAGACGAAACCGACATGATGATCACCAGCCAGCTTGGCGCTTCTGCCGCGACGCGTTGCGGCGAAGCAAGGCATGTTGCGGTCTTCTTCAGCGACATTGTAGATTTCACAGCGCTGTCGGAGCGGCTTTCCCCCTACGACGTGATGTATCTGCTCAATCGTTACTTCGCCCAGGTCGGCGACATCATCGAGCAGAATGGCGGTTTCATCGACAAACTGATCGGCGATGGCCTTATGGCAATATTCGGCATCGACGACCAGCCCGACGCTCCGCTCCGCGCCGTGAACGCCGCACTTCAGACCCTCGCCACAGTTGATCGTCTGAAGCCGTTCTTTGCCTCGATGTATGGCATCGATTTCGATATTCGCATCGGCCTCAACTATGGCGAGGCCGTCATCGGCACATTGGGTTTTGCTGGACACAAACGTCTCACGGCCATCGGCGACATTGTAAATCTGGCCAGCCGGGTCGAGGCCGCCAATAAAGATGCCGGTACGCGATTGCTGATATCCGAGGCCCTCCGCGACCAGATCGCCGACAAGGTGGAAATCGGCGACTTCGTCAGGGTACGCCTTCGCGGTACCGGCGAGCGCACAAGCCTGTTCGAAATCGTCAGGCTGAAGCCCGAAATTGACGCCGAGCTGAATGCCAGACGGCCTCGCGAAACCATCCGTCAGGGCGGCAGGAGGTGGATTCGCGCTTTCGCCGAAGACGAGCTTCAGCCCCACGAACGCCGGATTCTCGATTTTGAAGATTACGACATCGTCGTCGTTCGCGGATCCGATAGCTATTGCGCCTTCAACAATGCCTGCCCGCATCTTCATCTGCCGCTCTACGAACGCCGAAGTTCCGCTCAGGCCGAAAAGCTGAAGCTCCCACACATGGAGAGCACGATCACCGCAGATCTTGGCCTGGTCTGCCGCTGGCATCAGAGTTGTTTCGACCTGCTTACCGGCGAAATCAGGGAGTGGGCGAAGTTGGAGCACGATGGTACCAGGGCGGGCCTTGAATATTTGGGTGACATTTCGAAAAACCGCGCAAAGCTGATCGTATATCCCTGCCGAAAGCAGGACGGCTTTGTGTGGATCGGGCTCGAGTGAAAACGGTCCAATATTTCAGTTTTTCCGTCGCGGTCCCATGTCGCCCCTCTCTGAGGGACCTTCACTTTCTCAACTCTTCCGGCATCAACCTGCTGGCGAAATTTGACATCGAGGTGCGCAAGCATCCCGATGTTCGACTCGTCGTGCGTGGAACGCCCGACATACCCTGGCAATCGAAAAATCGAAAATCAATGTCGAACCTGAAGAAGCGAAGAAGCGAAGAAGCGAAGAAGCGAAGAAGCGAAGAAGCGAAGAAGCGAAGAAGCTGCATCCCGCTCTGGACTGACCAGGCCCCGGACTGCGTGAGCTAGCGGCAATCCGGATGGCACATGCCAGTCGGACGGTGCAAGGCGCAAGTGCGCCGCACCGAGCGAGATATGTACGCCAAGATAAGTATTAGCCTGAATATCTCAAAGTGAGGGGTGCATCGGCCCCGAGAATCTGAGAAACTGCTTTTGCAACAAAGAGTCATCAGATCCAAGGACGGGGTCCGATGCACCCCTCACTTTGAGATATTCAGGCTAGCTGGTCGCTTGGGGCGGTGCTTCATTTTACCAGCCGGCTAGCTCTGGCAGATCGTCAAGCCAGCTTTTCTCTGGCATCGAGGCCTCGCCGGCTAGCGGCGCAGCCTCGGAGGCGTTGTGAATGAGCCAGTCCATCCACTTTCGATAAGCGGACGGTGCCAACTCGGGCGGCAGCACCTTGGCCTTGGCCAGCATGCGTTTGCGAAAACTGACTTGCCTGCGCAGTTTGATTGACGTGAACTTGATTGACTTGCCCTGGTATTCAACCGTCCAGCGCCCATCTCCGTGGCTGGTGAGCCTGTCGATGGCGAAATCGGCGTCGACCGGCCTGTCTCGCCAGGGAAGCTCGATGGCATTCTTCCTCAGATTGAGTGCCCATCGCCTGTAACTGGCCCCGGCACGCCGGGGCGGCAGCACGCCAGCCTGTTCGAGTATCTTCCTGCGGAAGGCAGGCTGCTTCTTGAGCTGGCCGGTCGACAGCTCGATGCGATGCTCACGGAATTCGACGTGCCAGCGGATCCTGCCATTGCCGAAATACTTCACCAACCTGTCTATGACGAACTCGTCATCGGAAAGCATCACGCACCCCTGCTTGATACTTTCGAAAATGTACTGGCTATCGGTGGGCATGACGCGCCTCGTGCAGGACCTTTCAGAAGCTCAGAGCTGCAAAAAATCAAGGGCCAATTTCTCCACCGGCGCGCGGCGTTGACAGTGCGGCCTGTCACATGGGTTAGTGTCCTCTGTCCGAGGACAAAGGACAGAAGCGATTACTATGATGAAGAGCCAGGATGTTGTCGTTCTGCTCAAGTTGGTGAGCTTGGAGGACGACGAGCAAAATATCGGTCATCAGCCGGCGCGGCAAGGGCTCGTGGGGGGAGAGGATCCTTATTCCGTCCGGGGCCTTGAGGCGGCGCTTGGGATCAGCAAGACCGAAGTCAGCGCCTCAATCAAGCGCAGTCTCGCATCTGGTATCGCGATCAAGGACAGGAAGACCGGTCGACCCAAGCCGAACCGGCGACAGCTGCGCGAATTCATCGTTCATGGCCTGAAATTCGTCTTTCCTGCAAAGCCGGGCACAATGCAACGCGGTCTACCTACGGCCTTTGCGGCACCTGTTCTTCGCAATTCCCTGCAAAGCGCCGGCAGCCTCATCAGCGTCTGGCCTTATGCTCGCGGTCAGGAAATGGGCCAGTCGGTCGAACCGCTCTTCAAAAGCGTGCCGGACGCTGCCGAGAAGGACGAGCGTCTCTACGCCTATCTCGCGCTCGTTGACGCCGTGCGTCTTGGCAATCAGCGCGAGGCCAATCTGGCCGCCAACTTGCTGGCAGAGAGGTTGGGATGACGGTCCAGGTTCAGCTGAAGACGGTCGCCGTTGCGATCGGCGACGAGCTTCGGGCGCGCCTGGTCTTTGTCGGCTGAGCCCTGCTTGTCGCTGCCAGCACCGATGGCGCGGCAGCAGCGACCCGTTCGGCCTGGCGCGACAGCTGGAGGGAGGCGAAGCAATTTTCGACATTTCCGTCAGATAGTGATTGAGGAGTGTCGCAAGGGCGGCCAGCTACTAACGCGAGCTCGCAGCTCATCGAATACATCGGCCTGCCCGCACTTGGCGTGCTCCCGGTGCCCCTGTCCCGGATGGTCGCACCATACGCCGAAAATCGCTCATCTCCAGCGGGGATCGGATGGCACCGTCATGATCATACCGGTTACGAACATGCTGGAGCGGCTGAACCAGGAGATCAAGCGGCGCACCCTGGTCGTTCGCATCTTCCCAACCCGCGGAGTTGTCTGCGGCTGGTTCGGGCGCTGGCGGTCGAGATCCACGAGAACTGGCTCGAGGCGACCCGCTACCTCAACATGGATCATCTGCGCGAGCACAAGAAGGAGAGCCTGAGGGCCCTGGCCGCCTGAGCACCGTCATGTGTCCGCCGC
>NZ_JAMYRK010000048.1:0-45321 GCF_040321335.1 Mesorhizobium sp. M0437 | reverse complement strand
CGACCCTCGCCGCTGAGGGAGGGCGGCTACCCTCTCTCAGCGTTCCTTTCTGACCCATTCGGCAGCGAAAGTCATAAGACAAGCAATTCCAGGAAGTGTGAACGGCTTTCCGTCCGGAATTGCGTTCCTGTGAAACGATGAGCCATTCCAGGTTATGGAAAAAACACGGCCTCGCCCTTCAGCGCCTCGGCCAGCATCTTCTCGTACTTGCCGCGCGGCACGTCGATTGCACCGAAGCGTTTGAGATGCTCGGTGGTGAACTGCGTATCGAGCAGTGCAAAGCCACGCGCCTTCAGGCGTTCGACGAGGTGAACCAGGCAGGCCTTTGACGCGTCGGTCTCCCTGGCGAACATGCTCTCGCCGAAGAACACGCGGCCGAGCGATACGCCGTAGAGCCCCCCGACCAGTCGGTCGTTGTGCCAGGCCTCGACCGAATGGCAATGGCCCATCCGATGCAGCTCGATATAGGCTTCGCGGATCGGCGCGTTGATCCAGGTCGACCGACGTTCCTCGCGCTTTTCAGCGCAGGCCTCGATCGTTGCCTCG
Organism: Mesorhizobium sp. M0437; assembly: GCF_040321335.1. Taxonomy (NCBI): domain Bacteria; kingdom Pseudomonadati; phylum Pseudomonadota; class Alphaproteobacteria; order Hyphomicrobiales; family Phyllobacteriaceae; genus Mesorhizobium; species Mesorhizobium sp. M0437. The sequence continues at coordinate 44,775 of NZ_JAMYRK010000048.1, read as the reverse complement.
AAGTCGAAATCGATGCGGAACTCGAACAGGTTCTTGCGGATCGTCTTTCTCAGGCTTTTCGGTATGTGGAACCCGTCGAGCGGAATGATGCCGCGCGTCTCCGGCCGCACCCAGAATACTTCGGGGTCATTGGCGCTTTCGGCCATCGGGAAGACGCCGGAGGCATAGGCTTTGAGCAAAAGGTCGGTCGGGATGCGATAACCGGGTGCGTAGGGACGGGTCATCGCTTCGCCCCTGTATCACTCGCCTTCGGCCAGGTATTTTTCCAGCCAATGGATGTCGTAGTCGCCATTGGCGATGTCGGCGTTGCCAACGAGGTCGCGAAACAGTGGCAGCGTCGTCTTGATGCCGTCGACGACGAATTCGTCGAGCGCGCGCCGCAGCCGCATCATGCATTCGACGCGGTTGCGGCCATGCACGATCAGCTTGCCGATCAGGCTGTCGTAGTAGGGCGGGATCTTGTAGCCCGAATAGACGCCGGAATCGACGCGGATGCCGAGGCCGCCCGGCGTGTGGAAATGGGTGATGGTGCCCGGCGAGGGGGTGAAGGTGCGCGGATCCTCGGCATTGATGCGGCATTCGATGGCATGGCCGTGGAAGCGGATATCCTCCTGGCGCACCGAAAGCCCGCCGCCCGAGGCGACGCGGATCTGCTCGTGCACGAGGTCGATGCCGGTGATCGCCTCGGTCACCGGATGTTCGACCTGCAGGCGCGTATTCATCTCGATGAAATAGAACTCGCCGTCCTCATAGAGGAATTCGATGGTGCCGGCGCCGGAATAGCCGAGATCGGCGATCGCCCTGGCGCAGACGCCGCCAATATGCGCGCGCTCCTCGGCATTGAGCGCCGGCGAGGGCGCTTCTTCCCAGACCTTCTGGTGGCGGCGCTGCAGCGAGCAGTCGCGCTCGCCGAAATGCACGCCGCGCCCGGCGCCGTCGCCGAACACCTGCACTTCGATATGGCGCGGCTTCTGCAGATATTTCTCGATATAGACTGCGTCGTCGCCGAAGGCCGCACCCGCCTCCGAGCGTGCCGTCTGCAGCGCCACCTCGAGATCGGCCTCGCTACGCGCCACTTTCATGCCGCGCCCGCCGCCGCCGGCCGATGCCTTGATGATCACGGGGTAGCCGATCGCGGCGGCAATGCGCTTGGCTTCCTTGTCCTCGGTGACCGCGCCGTCGGAGCCGGGCACCACGGGAATGCCGAGGCGTTTTGCGGTACGCTTGGCCTCGATCTTGTCACCCATGATGCGGATATGGTCGCCGGTCGGGCCGATGAAGGTGATGTTGTGCGCGGCGAGGATGTCGGCGAACTTGGCGTTCTCCGACAGAAAACCGTAGCCGGGATGCACCGCGTCGGCGCCGGTGATCTCGCAGGCGGCGACGATCTGGTGGATGTTGAGATAGCTGTCGCGCGACGGCGGCGGGCCGATGCAGACGCTCTCGTCGGCGAGACGCACATGCATGGCGTCGGCGTCGGCGGTCGAATGCACCACCACCGTCTGGATGCCGAGCTCCTTGCAGGCGCGCAGCACCCTGAGGGCGATTTCGCCGCGATTGGCGATGAGGATTTTCTGGAACATCTTTCGCCTGTTCCCGGCTCTACTCGATCACGACGAGCGGCATGCCATATTCGACCGGCTGCGCATCTTCAAACAGGATCGCCGTCACCGTGCCGGCGCGCGGCGAGGGGATCTGGTTCATCGTCTTCATTGCTTCGATGATCAGCAGCGTCTGGCCTTCCTTGACCTTCTGGCCGATTTCGATGAACGGCCTGGCGTCGGGCGACGGTGCCAGATAGGCGGTGCCGACCATCGGCGAGGCAACGGCGTTCTTCGACACGTCGGGCGTCGCCGGCGCGGCCGCTGCCGCAGGCTGCGCGGCTGCCGGGGCATAGGCCGGCTGAGCTGCGGCGACGGCATGGACGGCCGGGGCCTGCCGCGAGACGCGCACCTTCAGATCGCCCAGCTCGACCTCGATCTCGGTCAGGTTGGTGTCGTTCAGTATGCCCGCCAGATCGCGGATCAGCTGCTGGTCAACACCGTTCTTCTTTATCGACATTTTCGAGCCTTCTGTTTGTTGGCCGGTCATAGGCGTGCAGCCAGCGCCTGCAGCGCCAGCGTGTAGCCGAGCGGCCCGAACCCGCAGATCATGCCGACGGCGACCGGCGCGACCATGGAGACGTGGCGGAATGGTTCCCGCGCGTGGATGTTGGAGAGATGCACCTCAGCGACCGGCAGCGGCGCGACGGCGCGGATGGCATCGTGAATGGCGATCGAGGTATGGCCGTAGGCGCCCGGATTGATGACGATTGCGGCGGCCTTGTCGGCGGCCTCGTGGATCCAGTCGACGAGGTCGCCCTCATGGTTCGACTGGCGGAAATCGATCTCCAGCCCAAGTGCGGCACCTGCCTGCTGGCAGTCGTCGGCGATCGCGGCAAGCGTCTTGCCGCCATAGATGCCCGGCTCGCGCTTGCCGAGCGCGTTGAGATTGGGGCCGTTCAGGACGAAAACCGTTTTCAAAAAATGCCGACCTTTCCCGGCGCGGCTAAGCCGGCGCGCCGGACCCTCTATAATGGGCATAGACGCTGGCGAAAAGAGCGCAAGTGCGTTCTTTCGCCGTCCACAACAGCCGGAAAACGGCCCGTGCCAGAAACCCGCAGCCTAATCGAAACCCGAATGCTGATCAGAGCGCGGCCTTCGCCGCCTCGATCTTTTCGGCCAGCACTTCCTGGCCAAGCGCGCCGAACACCACCTCGTTGCCGACGACATAGGACGGCGTTCCGGTGATGGCGAGCTTGGTGGCGAGGTCATAGGTCTTGGAGAAGGCCTCGGTGATGCTCGGGTCCTTCATCTTTTCGCGCAGCGCCGCCTCGTCGGCGCCGAGCGACAGCGCCACCTTGATCGCCGCCGCCTCGGTGGCGCGCCCCTGGCCGCCGAGCAGGGCATTGTGGAATTCGCCGTATTTCTCCGGCTTCATCAAATGGAAGGCCATCGAGACGACGCTCGCCTTCTGCGAATCCGGGCCGAGGATGGGGAACTCCTTGAGCACGAAGCGCAGGTCCGGATCGGCCTTGGTCAGCGCGCGCATGTCGTCGATGGCGCGTTTGCAGTAGCCGCAATTATAATCATAGAATTCGACGATGGTGACCTTGCCGTTCGGATTGCCGACAACACCGTCGAATGAGGAATTGAAGATCTGGTCCTTGGCGTCTTTGATGACACCGAGACTGGCGACGCGCTGTTCTTCCTTCTGCTTGGCCTCGAGTGCCTGCTGGGCCTCCAGAAGCACTTCCGGGTTCTTCAGGAGATAGTCGCGGACGATGCCTTCGACTTCGGCACGGTCGAGCTTGGTACCTGAGGACGTCGTCTGGGCAAGCTGTGCCATGCCGGCCTTCGCCGTCTGCGGATTGCCGGCGACGAAGCCGAACGCCAGCATGGCGAGAGCCGCTGCCACTCCGGTAGTGCCCAGCAGAATTGCCTTTGTCATGATCCTCGATCCTCTTGCCTGTGTTCGGGTCCGCCCGGTTTGGCTGTGTCGCAGCCTGCGTCCGAAAGGTTCACTTCTTCTTACCTGATGGTGCGTAGTTTATAATGTCCTGCGCGCGAAGCCAGCCCGGCTCGCCCCGCTTCATGCTCTGCTGCGCCCGCATGGCGAAGATTTTCGCATTCTTGTAGTCGCCGGAATAGAAATGCCCTTCGGCGGTTGCAAGCTCGGCGGCCGGGATGTTGCCGAGTTCCCCGTAAGCCTGTGCCAGATAGCGGTATCCGGCGGCGTTTTCGCGATCCCGTCCGAGGCCGGTGTTGATCTGCGCCACCGCCTTCTTCAGCGAATCCTGCGTGCCGATCGCCATCAGCGCCTGGCCGTACGAGACCGGCAGCAGCCCCGATCGCGCCGGATCGAGGCTGACCGACTTGGCATAGGCGTCCGCCGCATCCTTCGGCCGGTTCGCCTTCATCAGGATGTCGCCGCGCAATTCCTGGAAATAGGGATTTTTCGGCTGTTCCTTGATCAACGCGTTGGTCTTGGTGAGCGCCGACGCCAGATTGCCGAACAGATAGGTCATCTGCGCGTCGCCATAGCGTGAGGCGAGGCTGCCGGGGTTCTTGCGCATCAATCGCGACGCCGCCGCCTGGCCCTGCATGTAGGCGGCGATCTTGATGCGCATCATGTCGTGGCGCTGCTGCAGTGCCGGAGGGTCGACCTTGTCGACGTAAGGGCTCTGCTTCACCAGCACTTCGAGATTGGCGATACGCTCCTGCGGCATCGGATGGCTGATCCTGTAGGGATCGACTTGCGCGCCCGAGAGCGACAATGCGTTCTGGAAGCGGCCAAACGTCTTCAGCATGCCCATGCCGGACTGGCCGGTTGCATTGAGATAGGTGATCGCCGAACGGTCGGCGGTCATCTCTTCGGTGCGCTGATAAGCGAGGATACTGCGTTGCGCCATCTCGCCGCCGCCGGCCACCACGCCCCTGCCGGCGCCGGCGAGACCGCGGCTGTTGCTGGTGGCGCCGGCCACCATGGCGCCGGCGCCAAGCAGCGTCGCCAGGATCGCCATCGTCTTGGCGCGCTCGAGCTGTTCTCGCAATTTCTGCTGGTGTCCGCCGGCGATATGGCCGGCCTCGTGGGCAATGACGCCAATGATCTCGTTGGGCGTTTCGGCCGTCATCAGCGCGCCGGTGTTGATGAACAGCCGGCGGCCGGCAACAAAGGCGTTGAAGCTCTGGTCGTTGACCAGCACGATGTTGATGGCGTCGCCCGACAAGCCCGCCGCCTTGAAGATCGGCCGCGCGTAATCGCGCACCAGCGCCTCGATCTCGGCATCGCGCACAACCGGCACATTCTGCGCAAAGGCATTGACCGAGCCGGCTATGGCGACCACCACGGCAAGCGAAAGCATCGCGAGGGCGCGCGCTGTCCTGGCGATCGTCGATTTGGGTCGGCTCAACATGGCAGGTCCACTGGTAGACGAGTGGGCGAAGGATGAAAAGTCGGCAGCCTAAACTTACCGAACTTGTGATCCCCACACCAATCGGGCATTTGTGCGGCGCGGCCAGCATGGCCGGCACGTGTGGACAAGTGTGGTGGATTGAAAAATGGTTGTTTCGCTTTCGCGCCGCGGCGCGGTCGAACCGTTCCATGCCATGGACATCCTGGCCGAGGCGAATCGGCTGAAAGCCAAGGGCCTGCCGGTCGTTTCTATGGCCGTCGGCCAGCCTTCCGATCCGGCGCCGGCCGGGGTTCGCGAAGCGGCGGCCAATGCCTTGAAGACAGGCCGCATCGGCTATACCGACGCGCTGGGCCTCGCCGGCCTGCGCAAGGCGATCGCGGCGCATTATGGCGAGCATTACGGGCTTGACGTTTCGCCCGAGCGGATAGCCGTCACCACCGGATCGTCGGCTGCCTTCAACCTCGCTTTCCTGGCAATGTTCGATCCAGGCGACCGCGTCGCCATCGCTGCGCCCGGCTATCCTGCCTATCGCAACATCATGGCCGCGCTCGGCATCGACATCGCCGAGATCGAGTTGGACGGCGCCGCCTATCTGCATGCCGAGCACCTGCAAGCCGCGCACCGCGAAAAACCGCTGAAGGGCGTGCTGTTCGCCAGCCCGGCCAACCCGACCGGCGCGGTCATTCCCGCCGGCGATCTCGAGGCGCTGGTCAAAACGGCGCAAGAGCTCGGCATCGCCGTCATCTCGGACGAAATCTATCACCGGCTGGCCTATGCGGCGCCCGACACGACGGCGCTTGCTTTCGGCGCGGATGTGACGGTGATCAATTCCTTCTCGAAATATTATTGCATGACCGGCTGGCGCATCGGCTGGATGGTGCTGCCGCAGGAACTGGTGCGGCCGGTCGAGCGCATCGCCCAGAGCCTCTACATCTCGCCGCCCGAACTGTCCCAGATTGCCGCGATCGAGGCGTTCAAGGCGACGCCAGAGCTGGAAGCGGTGAAGGCGCGCTATGCCTGGAACCGCGAGCTCCTGATGCAACGCCTGCCGGAGCTCGGCTTTGCTTTGGCCGCGCCTATGGACGGCGCGTTCTACGCCTTCTGCGACGTCACCAGGCACACCAATGAAAGCATGACGTTTGCGCGCCGGATGCTTGCCGAGGCGCATGTGGCGGCGACGCCGGGCCGCGATTTCGACCCGCTGCAAGGCCATCGCACGATGCGCTTTTCCTATGCCGGCAGCCACGACGACATGGTCGAGGCGATGGCGCGTATCGAACGCTGGCTGAAGTAGCGGGGGCGACGATGCCGGAGCTCGAACAGGCGCCTCAACTTGAACAGGCGTTGCGCGAGGTCGCCGCCGAAATGGCGGAGCGTACCGATCGCGGCGACGTCGCCAGCTATATTCCCCAGCTCGGCAAGATCGATTCGAAAAAATTCGGCATTGCCGCGGTGACCAATGACGGCCGCGTGCTGACCGCGGGCGATGCCGACGAGGCGTTTTCGATCCAGAGCATCTCAAAGGTGTTCACGCTGACGCTGGCGCTCGGCAATGTCGGCGACGCGCTGTGGCAGCGGGTTGGGCGCGAACCTTCGGGCAATCCGTTCAACTCGATCGTCCAGCTCGAGCACGAGAACGGCATTCCGCGCAATCCATTCATCAATGCCGGCGCCATCGTCGTCTCGGACATCCTGCTTGCCGGCCATCAGCCGCGCGAGGCGATCGGCGAGATCCTGCGCTTCATCCAGTTCCTGGCCGATGACGACACAATCGTCATCGACCGCGAGGTCGCGGCGTCCGAACGCGCCACCGGCTTTCGCAATTTCGCGCTTGCCAATTACATGAAATCGTTCGGCAATCTCCACCATGCGCCGGAACTGGCGCTGGGCGTCTATTTCCACCATTGCGCTATCGCCATGAGCTGCCGGCAACTGGCCCTGGCCGGCCGCTTCCTTGCCAATGCCGGCAAGAACCCGGCGACCGGGCATTCCGTCGTGTCGGCCGAGCGCGCCCGCCGCATCGGCGCGATGATGCTGACCTGCGGCCACTATGACGGCTCCGGCGACTTCGCTTTCCGCGTCGGCATTCCCGGCAAGAGCGGCGTTGGCGGCGGCATATTGGGGATCGTGCCGGGGGTCGCCTCGCTTGCCGTATGGTCGCCAGGCCTCAACGCCAACGGCAATTCCAGGCTGGGTTCGATCGCGCTGGAAAAACTGGCGAAGATGATGAACTGGTCGATCTTCGCGCCATAGTGTCGTCGCCTGAATTGGAGCAAAAAATCCCGCGCAGCCGATCGGCAGCGCGGGATTTTTTTTCAGAAAGTCTGGCTAATGCGCGGAAAAGCTTAGAAAAAGCCCTTCCGTTGCCACCAGCCGGCACGCTTCGGCTTGTCCTCGGTCTTTGCTTCCTCGGTCTTTGCCTCGTCGGCCTTTGCCTCGTCCGGGACGATCGAGGAGACGACCGGCACGACCGGAGCATCCACCGGTACGGGCTTGCGCCGCGACGGCCGGACCTTCGGCGTTTCCTCGGCAGCCGCCACTTCGGTCTCCTGCGGCACCGGCGCGGGGGTCTCGCCGGAAGCCACGGAGGCGGCCTCGGCAGCCGATGTCTCGGCGCCCGCAATCTCGGCAACTGCTTCCGCCGCAACCTTCTTCGGCTTGGCGGCGCGGCGCGGCTTCTTCGGCTTTTCGGCGCTCGGCATGTCGTCGTTCGCCGGAGCACGCACCGCAAGCTCTTCGGCCGGCGGCGCGCCTTCCGGCTCGCCGGTCACGGGCTCTGCTTCCGACACCGCACCTTCCGTCATGGCGGCCGGCTCGCCGGCGCTGGCTTCGATCTCGCCTTCGCCCTCTTCGCGGCGATTGCGCTTGCCGCCGCGCTTGCCGCGCCGGCGCTTCTTGCCGTGACCGTCGTCCGCCGCTTCCGCCGTTTCGGCAACACCGGCCGGCGCTTCACGTTCCGCTTCGGCGCCTTGGTCGCCCGCGGCTACGAAGGCGTCGTCCGTCGGCGCCGAAACGGAAGCACCTTCCACAGCAGCGCCATGTTCGCGGTCCGCGTGTTCACGATCCCCGTGTTCACGATCCCCGTGTTCACGATCCTTGCCGCCGCGCCGTCTGCGGCGCTTGCGGCGCTTGCGATCGCGGCCTTCGCCGTCCTCGCCGGACCTTGGCTGCTGCGGCTGCTGGGCAGGGCGTGGCTGCTCGGCCTGCACCGGTTCCTCGTCTTCCTCTTCGATGACGATCTCGTCCTCGGGTTCTTCCGGCTCGACATAGGCCGGGAACGTGCGCGCCTCGACAAAGCCTTCCGGCTTTTCGGCCAGCGCGCCGCGGAAGATGGCATAGTGTTGTGCACCGACCGCGTCATCGGCTTCGATGGTGATGGTCACGCCGAAGCGATGCTCGAATTCCACCAGCGTGCCGCGCTTGTGATTGAGCACATAGAGCGCGGTCGCCGCCGGCGTCCGCACCGTGATGTGGCTGCGCGAATCCTTGAGCAGGAATTCCTCGATTGCCCGCACCACCATCAGCGCGACCGACGAATCGGAGCGCACATGGCCGGTGCCGCCGCAATGCGGGCAAGGCTTCATGGTCGATTCCAGCACGCTGGCGCGGATGCGCTGGCGCGACATCTCCATCAGGCCGAAATGCGAGATGCGGCCGACCTGGATGCGGGCACGATCGTTCTTGAGGTGATCCTTCAGCCGCTTCTCGACGGAGCGGTTGTTGCGGTTCTCCTCCATATCGATGAAGTCGATGACGATGAGGCCGGCGAGATCGCGCAGCCTCAATTGCCGGGCGACTTCCTCGGCGGCTTCCAGATTGGTGTGAAGTGCGGTGTCCTCGATCGAGTGCTCCTTGGTGGAACGGCCCGAATTGACGTCGATGGCGACCAGCGCTTCCGTCTGGTTGATGATGATGTAGCCGCCGCTCTTCAGCGTCACCTGCGGCTGCAGCATGCGGTCGAGCTGCGCTTCGATGCCGTTGCGCACAAAGATCGGCGTCGTGTCGCGGAACGGCTGAACCACCTTGGCGTGGCTCGGCATCAGCATGCGCATGAAGTCCTTGGCCTCGCGGTAGCCTTCTTCGCCGGAAACCAGGATCTCGTCGATATCCTTGTTGTAAAGGTCGCGCACCGAGCGCTTGATCAGGCTGCCTTCCTCGTAAACCAGGGCAGGGGCCGTGGATTGCAGCGTCAGATTGCGGACGTTTTCCCAAAGCCGCATCAAATATTCGTAGTCGCGCTTGATCTCTGCCTTGGTGCGGCTTTCGCCTGCCGTACGCAGGATGACACCCATGCCTTGCGGCACTTCGAGATCGGCGACCACTTCCTTCAGCCGCTTGCGGTCCTGCGCATTGGTGATCTTGCGCGAAATACCGCCGCCGCGGGCCGTGTTCGGCATCAGCACCGAATAGCGGCCGGCCAACGACAGGTAGGTGGTCAGCGCTGCACCCTTGTTGCCGCGCTCTTCCTTGACGACCTGCACCAGCAGGATCTGCCGGCGCTTGATCACCTCCTGGATCTTGTACTGGCGACGGACCGGCTTGCGGCGGTTGCGCACTTCTTCCAGCGCGTCCTCGGCGCCGACCGATTCGACCTCGTGATCGTCCGGATGCGAGGATTGCACCTCTTCCAGCATGCCGCGATCGTTGTCTTCGGAGGTTGCTTCGCCGCTTGTCTCGGCCCCGCTTGTCTCGGGCCCGCTTACCTCGACTTGTGGGACGGCTTCCGAGATTACGTCGGCATCGACGTTGGCAGCGATGGAACTCGAACCGCCTTCGGACGGCTCGGTCTCACCGCGATCGGCGGCTTCATCGCTCTGCCCGGCGGCACCCTCGCTCTGTCCGGCAATGTCGGACATGGTGTTGTCGTCAACGGCATCCAGCTTTTCTGCGACGGCATCTTCGCCGTTCTCGCCATTCTCGCCGTCAGCCGCGCCTGCCTCGCGCCTGTGCTCGCCGCGGTCGCGGCTTTTGCCGCCGCGCCGGCGTCCGCGCTTGCCACGGTCGCGGCTCTGGCGGTCCTCGCCTTCGGCGGCTTCCTCGTCCTCTTCGTCCTGGGCTTCCTGTGCTTCCGCACGCAGCAGCGCCTGACGGTCGGCGACCGGAATCTGGTAGTAGTCGGGGTGTATTTCACTGAAGGCGAGGAAACCGTGACGGTTGCCGCCATATTCGACAAAGGCTGCCTGAAGAGAAGGTTCGACGCGCGTTACGCGGGCGAGATAGATGTTTCCTTTGAGCTGCTTCTTGTCCTGGGATTCAAAGTCGAATTCTTCAATACGGTTACCGCGAACGACGACAACGCGTGTTTCCTCCGGGTGGGAGGCGTCTATCAGCATTTTGTTGGGCATTATTTCGTTTCCTCCCGGCAGCCGTCGGCCGCAGCTTGCGAGGCAATGCCCGCTGCCGTGGACCTGGAACATGGGTGCCGGACAATTGAACGTCCGCCGGCCGCTGCCTGAGCGCCATGGCGGTGCCGCCCGCAGCCGTAGTGGCGCGGTTTGTTGCGGACCTTTCCATGATTGCGCTTGAAGCCATCGTCACCAGCAGAACCTTTTGAACCAAAGCCCGGAAAAAACCGGACCAGCTTGTTTGCTCATACAGAGCCGGCACGGGACAATCCCGGCCGTTTTGCTCACGCAGGCGATTCCCCCGCCACGGGAGCACGCCTGCGAAAATCGTCGCGATCACCGATGCCTTCTTCGCCTGAAGCGAAAGGAGCCGTCTTGCGTCTGACCTGTAGCAGGAAGCTGCGGAGGAGGACGGTTCCAGGATTGCAGTGATCCACCATCGCTTTTATGATTTGGCGGGTTGGAAGGCAACCCCGATTCCCGATGCCGGCAAAAAGCCGTTCCGCAGCGGAAGCCCAGGTTCCAAGCCTTCCATGAAAAGGCTTGGTTAACCTTCTCTGGATACCAATCGTTAATCGAGTTCGCGGCCTGCCAGCACTTTGACAAGCAATAGGGCACTTCGACAAGCGATCGGGCATGACGCCAACGGGAGCGATTGGTAGAAAGATGGGACTGGCAGGCTTCGCAGACAAGGGCCGTCATCATGGAGGCTGGTTGTTCCGCACCGCCTGCCTGCTGTCGCTGATCCTGGCTTGCCTGGTCTTTTCGCCGCTTTCGCGTGCTGCCGACGTACCGCTCGGCGCCACAAGCTACAAGATGGCCGGCGATGCCACCAAGATGCGCATCGTCATCAATTTCGACCGCGAACCCGACATCAAATGGTTCCTGCTGCGCGGCCCCAATCGCCTGGTCATCGATCTGCCGGCCACCAGATTTGCCCTCAATGCCAGGGATGTAAAGCCGCGCGGCCTTGTCCGCACGGTGCGTTACGGCGAGCTCGGCGAGGGGAAATCGCGGCTGATTCTCACCGGCAAGGGACCGTTCGCCGTCGACAATCTCGACGTGCTCAAGAACGGTGACGGCAACGGCTACCGGATCGCCATCGACATGTCGGCGGCCTCGCAGCGGGAATTCGACGCAGCGCTCGCCAATCAGGCGCTGACCACCGGTTCGACGGTCTCCGCCGACAAGGCCGGCAGGGTCGGTACCGGGCCGGTCTCCAATCCGGGCCATCGTTTCACCGTCGTCGTCGATCCCGGCCATGGCGGCATCGACGGCGGTGCCGAGGGCCTGAACGGTACGGTCGAAAAGAACGTGACGCTCGCCTTTGCCATGGAACTGCGCGACAAGCTCGCCGCCAGCGGCAAATACGACGTGTTCCTGACGCGCGAAACGGACGAGTTCCTGCGGCTCGACGACCGCGTGCGCATTGCCCGACAGCATGAGGCCGACCTGCTCATCTCGATCCATGCGGACACGATCAGCCTCAAGGGCATTCGCGGCGCAACCGTCTACACCGTGTCCGACAAGGCTTCCGATCCCGAGGCGCAGGCGCTTGCCGACCGTGAAAATCTTTCCGACCAGTTCGCCGGCATGGAGATCAAGGACGACAGCAAGGAAGTGACCGATATCCTGATCGACCTGATCCGCCGCGAGACGCATAATTTTTCGATGAGCTTCGCCCATACTCTCGTCGGCCAGCTTTCCACCAGCGTCGGTCTGATCAACAACCCGCAGCGTTCTGCCGGCTTCAAGGTGCTGAAGGCGCCGGACGTTCCATCCGTGCTGGTCGAACTCGGCTATCTGTCGAACGCCAAGGACGAAGCGCAGTTGCTCAGCGCCGATTGGCGCAACAAGGCGACCCAGAGCATAACCAACGCCGTTGCCCTGTTTGCTTCGGCCAAGAGCGGAACGGGGGCCGGAGGCTGAAATGTCCGCCGGCGCCCACAACCTGAAGCAGCGTTGCACGGCGACAACACCCTGTGCTTTTATTTCCGGCATTCGAAACCGAAATCCCGCGCTGCCGTATTTTGCCCACATGGTCGCGACATGGATTTTGCGATTACGGTTTGGGATCGTCCCGAAAGCTTGCGTGAAGGGCGGCTTCGTTTAGGAAATTCCCGAACCAAGGACTGGAGCGGGTATGATTCGTCTCATTGGCTATTTCTTCGGCATCGGCACGACGCTGGCCCTTTTGGTCGCGGCGGGCGTGGCGATCTATATCGGCCATTTGTCGAAGGACCTGCCCGATTACGAGGTGCTGGCCAAATACGAGCCGCCGGTGACGACCCGCATCCACGCGTCGGATGGCGCGCTGATGGCCGAATATGCGCGTGAGCGGCGGCTTTATCTGCCGATTCAGGCGATCCCGGATCGTGTCAAGGCGGCCTTCCTGTCGGCCGAGGACAAGAATTTTTACAATCACCCCGGCATCGACGTGACCGGCCTTGGCCGGGCCATTGTCGTCAACCTGCAGAATGTTGGTTCGGGAAAGCGCCAGGTCGGCGCCTCGACGATTACCCAGCAGGTGGCGAAGAACTTCCTGTTGTCTTCAGACCAGACCTACGAGCGCAAGATCAAGGAGATGATCCTCGCCTTCCGCATCGAGCAGGCCTACTCGAAGGATCGCATTCTCGAACTCTATCTCAACGAGATTTTCTTCGGCTTCGGCGCCTATGGCGTCGCCGGTGCTGCACTCACCTATTTCGACAAATCGGTGAACGAGCTCACCGTGGCCGAAGCCGCCTATCTCGCCTCCCTGCCGAAGGGGCCGAACAACTACCATCCCTTCAAGCATGCCGATCGCGCCTTGGAGCGCCGCAACTGGGTGATCGACCAGATGGTCGAGAACGGCTACGTCACGCATGAAGAAGGCGAGAAGGCCAAGGCCGAGCCGCTCGGCGTCACGCCGCGCCGCACCGGCAACTATCTCTTCGCCGGGGAGTATTTCACCGAGGAAGTGCGTCGCCAGATCATCGCGCGCTACGGCGAGAATGCGCTCTACGAAGGCGGCCTTTCCGTCCGCACGACGCTCGATCCGAAGATGCAGCTGATTGCCCGCAAGGCCATGCAGAACGGACTTATGAAGTTCGACACGCTGCGCGGCTACCGCGGGCCGGTCACGAGCATCGACGTTGCCGGCGACTGGGGTGTGCCGCTGGGCAACGTCAAGCGGTTGGAGGACGTGCCGGAATGGTCGCTCGCCGTCGTGCTCGACAGCTCGGCCACCGGCCTGTCCATCGGCCTGCAGCCGACGCGCCAGATCTCCGGCGAAATCGTCAAGGACCGCGTCGAAGGCACCGTCAGCAAGGAAGACATGAGCTTCGCCATGCGCCACGTCGTCGACGGCAGGACCGTCAAGGCGAAGTCGCCCGCCGACGTGCTGAAGCCGGGCGACGTGATTTTCGTGCAGAAGAACGACGGCTCGGACAACAGCTACAGCTTGCGCCAGGTTCCCGAAGTGGAAGGCGGCCTGATCGCCATGGACCCGCATACCGGACGCGTCCTGGCCATGGTCGGCGGTTTCTCCTACGCGCAGTCGGAGTTCAACCGGGCGACGCAGGCCATGCGCCAGCCGGGGTCGTCGTTCAAGCCGATCGTCTATTCGGCCGCCCTCGACAATGGCTATACGCCCGCCTCCGTGATCATGGACGGGCCGATCACCATCCAGAGCGGTAACACGACCTGGACGCCCAAGAACTACGACGGAACGGTGGCCGGCCCGGCGACCTTGCGGTCCGGCATCGAGAAATCGCGCAACCTGATGACGGTGCGGCTTGCCAACGACATGGGCATGAAGCTGGTCGTGGAATATGCCGAGCGTTTCGGTGTCTACGACCACCTGGCGCCGTATCTGCCGATGGCACTGGGATCCGGCGAGACGACGGTGATGCGCATGGTGTCGGCCTATTCGATCATGGCCAATGGCGGCAAGTCGATCAAGCCGTCGCTGATCGACCGCATCCAGGACCGCTACGGCAAGACCGTCTTCAGGCAGGACGAACGCGGCTGCTCGAACTGCAACGCCGCCGAGTGGCAGAACCAGCCAGAGCCGGAGCTGGTCGACAACTCCGAGCAGGTGCTCGATCCGATGACCGCCTACCAGATCACATCGATGATGGAGGGCGTCGTGCAACGCGGCACCGGCGCCACCATCAACGAGCTCGGCCGTCACATCGCCGGCAAGACCGGAACGACCAACGACGAAAAGGATGCCTGGTTCATCGGCTATACGCCGAACCTCGTTGTCGGCCTTTATATGGGCTACGATCAGCCGAAAGGCCTTGGCAAGGGCGCGACCGGCGGCGGCCTTGCCGCGCCGATCTTCAAGGATTTCATGCGCGTGGCACTGGACGGCACGCCCAATGTCGACTTCAAGGTTCCGGACGGCATGAAGCTGATTGCGATCAATCGCAAGACCGGCATGCGAGCCAACGCGGGTGACGCCGGAACCATCATCGAAGCCTTCAAGCCGGGTACCGGTCCCGCCGACAGCTACTGGGTGATCGGCATGGGTGCGGACGGCTCCAACGCCACCGGCGGGGCGCTGTCGCCGCAGGCCAACCAGGCCATCCAGTCGGGCGGCGGCGGGCTCTACTGACAATCGCTACATCGGGTCGGGCCGGCTTGACGATGATGGTCGAGCCGGTCCATTCCGCTTTACAGGGGCCGGTACATTACAGGGGCCGGCGCTTTACAGGAGACCGTGCCGTCCCTATGTATCGCGCCACCAAACCGCCATCCAGCAACAGGACAGAACAGCCAGCCATGCGCGCGGAAACGCAAAACATTGTCGACGAGATCAGGCAGGCAATCACCCTGCTGAGGAGGCATCTTTGACTGGGACCAAGCCATAAAGCGGCTTGAGTACCTGAACGTCCGTGCCGAGGATTCGAGCCTCTGGAACGAGCCGCTGGAAGCACAAAAGCTGATGCGCGAGCGTCAGGGCCTCGAGGAAGGCATTGCCGCGGTCAAAGGCCTCACCCAGGCCCTGGAAGACAATATCGGCCTGATCGAACTTGGCGAGGAAGAGGGCGACGAGGGCGTCATCGCGGAGGCCGAAGCGGCGATCCGCTCGATGCGCGGCGAGGCCAAGGCGCGCCAGATCGAAACGCTGCTGTCGGGCGAGGCTGACGCCAACGATAGCTATCTGGAAGTCCATGCCGGCGCCGGCGGCACCGAAAGCCAGGACTGGGCCTCGATGCTTCTGCGCATGTATACGCGCTGGGCCGAGCGCCGGCGCTTCAAGGTCGAGGTGCTTGAAGTGCATGACGGCGAAGAAGCCGGCATCAAGTCCGCCACGCTGCTGATCAAGGGCCACAACGCCTATGGCTGGCTGAAGACGGAATCGGGCGTGCATCGTCTCGTGCGGATTTCGCCCTATGACAGCAATGCGCGCCGCCACACCTCCTTCGCCAGCGTCTGGGTCTATCCCGTCATCGACGATACGATCGACATCGACGTTTCCGAATCCGACGTCCGTATCGACACCTATCGGTCGTCGGGATCGGGCGGCCAGCACGTCAACACCACCGATTCGGCGGTGCGCATAACCCATCTCGCCACCGGCATCGCGGTTGCCTGCCAGGCCGAGCGCTCCCAGCACAAGAACAAGGCCAAGGCCTGGGAAATGCTGCGCTCGCGGCTTTACGAGGAAGAGCTGAAGAAGCGCGAAGCGGTGGCGAACGCCACCGAAGCGTCGAAGAGCGATATTGGCTGGGGCCACCAGATACGGTCCTACGTGCTGCAGCCCTATCAGCTGGTGAAAGATCTGCGCACCGGTGTCGAGAGCACCAGCCCGTCGAGCGTGCTCGACGGCGACCTCGACGATTTCATGGAAGCCTCGCTGTCGCAGCGGATCGAAGGTGGCGCCGGCGAAACGGTGGCCGATATCGACTGAGGCCGCCGGGCACCAATCCGGCAGGAATGTGGGTTCATCACGCGAGAGTTACGGCCATCGCGCGAGAGTGACGAGCTCTCAATTTGCACTTACCTGTCGTTCTACAACTTTGTTTTTCATCGGATTTTTCAAAAATCGATTTCCGCTTTTGACTCGGATGCCGCGGGCCGCCGGTGCCAAGCCTGGAACCAGCGCGAGCCAAATCCCGTTATTGGCGATCCCGCTGCCGGGGTTGACCAGGTTTCGTCAATCAGGACGGCAGGTTGGTTCCGGCTGCAGAGGTCGGCGTTCGGTTGCGACAGCAATTGCTTGCGCCGACCAAGGAATCAGCCCAGCATTCATGCGCTGGGGAGGAAAAAAGCATTTATGGCCGGACGCGGCGTATCTGCGACCTGACGATCCGGCCACTGGGAAGACACGTTCCGGGAACGGGCAAGCGAAATGCTTGACAACCGTTGATAGGAACTGCGCTCATGCCTGCTCTCACAACCAGACCGGCCCCAGTCGCCCGCACGGCGCGCCGACTCCTGAATTCACTTGTCGCGGCAGTGGTTTTGATAGCTGCCGCCATTCCATTTGCGGCGCCTGCTCTGGCGCATGATGCCAAGCCGACCGCGGCCATGCCGCAAGGCTGGAGCTATCCCTTCTCCTGCTGCTCGGGCTATGATTGCCGCGAGGTCTCTCAGACATCGATCAGCGAACGTCCCGAGGGCTATGTCATCAAAGGAACCGGGGAAGTCGTGGCCTATAGCGACAAGCGGATCAAGAATTCGCCCGACGGCGAATATCATTGGTGCTCCGTTGCCGGTGCCAATGACGGAAAGACCATCTGCCTGTTCGTGCCGCCATCGTCCTACTAGCGCATGACGCCCAAAAGCTTGCCCACGGGCTGACCCGAGCGTGTGCAGCGGTTTTGGATCGATGGGCCTTCGATCTGTGCATCGCAGGCTCACAAGCCTGCTGACCGGCAGTTGTCAGGAGCGTTTCTTTATGCTGCCTTTGCCGTACGGGGCGGCGGCATTGTGAGGGACCAATTCATGACCATCAAGGCAAGCTGCCACTGCAAGGCGACGACGTTCGAGGTCTCGCAAGCGCCGCAGACAGTGACGCGATGCACCTGTTCCTTCTGTTCGAAACGCGGTTCGTTGTGGGCCTATTACACCCCATCGCAATTCAGGCTCACCAGCCCGCCGGAGAATGTTTCGTTCTACCAGTGGGGATCGAAAACCATAAAACACGGCTTTTGCGCCACCTGCGGCTGTGGCACCTTCACCGAGACGCCGGACTGGTCGACAGGCGAGCCGAATTTCGACAATCCGAAGATCAGCGTGAACTCGCGGCTGTTCGACGATTTCGATCTCGACAAGGTCGAAGTGGTGGTCATCGACGGCAAGAATCTCTGGTAGCCGGTCGAATTGCGGTGGTCGCGCGAGCCGCTGCAGGCGTGTGGAATTGAGCCGGGGAAAGCCGCGGCAGCGGCTTTTGCTGGTCCGCTTTTCGCCGCATTTCATGTTACAAGTCGCTGGAAGGGCTGATGCGGTGCGCCGTTGCGCGGCCGTGGAATGGAGAGGGACCACCATATGAACAAGATTGTGCTCGCCGTCGTGGCGACGGCTGTGCTCGTGAGCGCATGCACCACCGATCCCTACACCGGGGAACAGAAGGTTTCCAACACCGCTGCCGGCGCCGGTCTCGGTGCTTTGGCGGGTGCCGGGCTCGGCATGCTTGCCGGCGGTAACGACCGCCGCAACGCGCTGATCGGCGCGGGCATCGGCGCGCTTGCCGGCGGTGCCATCGGTGCCACCATGGACCAGAACGAGGCCGAACTGCGCCGACAGCTTCAGGGCACAGGCGTCAGCGTCACCCGCACCGGCGATCAGATCATCCTCAATATGCCGTCCGACATCACCTTCAACGTCGACCAGGACGCGGTGAAGGCCGGTTTCTATCCGGTGCTGAATTCGGTGGCCCTTGTGCTGAAAAAGTTCCGCCAGACCACCGTCGACGTGTTCGGCCACACCGACTCGACCGGCAGCGACGAGCACAATTTCGACCTGTCGCAGCGCCGTGCTTTGGCGGTCGCCAACTATCTGTCCGGACAGGGCGTCGATTCCCGCCGCTTCGCCGTCACCGGCTTCGGCAAGACACGTCCGATCGCCTCCAACGCGACCGCTGCCGGCCGGGCTCAGAACCGCCGCGTCGAGATCCAGCTGTCGCCGCTTACCTGAGGCAAGCGCACGAACCGGCCGCGGCCCCGCAAGGGGCCGCTCTAATGGCTATGTCGGCCCTCCGTCCGCCGGCATCCTTCGTTCGTGATGTCAGGACCGGGCCGGCTGATCGACAGTCGCGGCAACGATCCGGCGCACGATCGGAAGCACAATCAGCAGACTGGGAAACGCGACAAGCCATGAAGCGCCCCATGCATAGCTCCAGGCCGCTATGAACCCGTTCGTCCAGCCTGCGCCGATTGCCGTCGAAACCGCCGAGACAATCGAGGACATCAGAATCGAAAGAACCAACGGCATCACCACCGCGCCGTAGGAGGGCGGCAGCTTTCTCAATTTGAAGGCTCGGTCCGGTGATGCTTGCATCGAAATCTTCCTAATCAAAAAAATTTGCGTAGGCGTTATTGTGAGGACGATCAGGCGGCATATGCCGTCTGCAGCGCCAATTCCTGAATGAAGCTTCGCAGCGAACGCGGCTCGCGGCCAAGCACGGCACGCAACGTCAGGCTGTTTCCGCCGAGGCCGTATTTGGCGTAGTGGCTGTGTACTTTGGCCAGCATCTGCAACTGCCGGTCGGTATAGGGAAGGCGGGCCTTCGCCGCCCAGTCCTGAAATGTCGGCTCGCCCGCCGAAACCGGCCGGCCAAGCGCTTCGCTCATCATGGCGACGACCTCTTCGCGGCTGTGCATACCGTCGGCGCACAGCTCGAGGGTCGCATAGGACAAGCGCGCTTCGGTCAGTGCGATTGCCGCCACTTCAGCCACATCGCGATAGTCGACGCGGGCGAGCTTCGCCGTCCTTGGAAACGGCTCGGCGAAAACGCCGTGCTCGACGACGGACGGCCAGGCCGGCGCGATATTTTGCATGAAATTGGCCGGGTGCAGAATGGTGTACTCCATGTTCGTCGAATAGAGGGCAGCTTCAACGGGTACCTTGCTTGCATGGTTTTCCAGCCTCGTATTGGTCGGCTGGATCACCGACGAAAAGACGAACTTTCGAACGCCTGCTCGCGCCGCCGCCTCAACCATGGCAACCCCCATGGCGGCTTCGTCGGGAGCAAAGGCCGGTCCGATGTGAAAGACACCGTCGACACCTTTCACGGCCTGCTCAAGGCTCCGATGGTTGCGCAGATCTCCGATCGCGATCTCGGATGCGCCGCCTTTCCGGGCTTTTTCGGCACTCGCGGCGTCACGAACAAGCGCTCGAACCCTGGCATTGCGGCGGACGAGTTCAGGCACCACCAAACCGGCAACGCGGCCTGCGGCGCCTACGACCAGGACCGTTGGACTGGGTGTTCGCATGACGATCTCCTTCCTTTGAGTCTGCCTTTCGGCCTGTGCAGGGAAGATAAAATCTAGCGAACTTCGTTACAATTGATCGATTTTGCGATAGGTTCTCCCGATTTTCGGTAGAAAGGAGCGATGAGCGATGAGCCGGATAGATGATTTCGAAGCCTTCATTGCCATTGTCGAGCATGGCAGTCTGACGGCTGCCGCACGCCGGCTGAACCGCTCACTGCAGTCGGTCAGCCGGTCCCTGGCGACATTGGAGGAATCAATCGGGGTCGAGCTTCTGCACAGGACGACACGCCGCTCGACGCCGAGCGAAGCCGGAGCGGCCTTTTTCCAGCGCATCAAACCCGCCGTCGAGGAAATTAACGAAGCCAGGCTTCAGGCGGCCAATCGACGGTCGGAGCCATGGGGCATCCTGCGTGTCAGTGCCCCGGTTCTGTTCGGCCCGGACTTCCTCGTGCCGGTCATCGCCGATTATATGCGGACATATCCCCGGGTCGAGGTTGACCTCCAGCTTTCCGATGAATTTGTCGATCTCGATGCCGAGCGCCTCGATTTGGCTGTCCGAATCGGCAATTTGCCGGATTCCAATTTACGTGCGAAGCGCCTGGGCGCGCTGCGGCGCGTGGTGTTCGGCGCACCTGCCTACTTCCAGCAACACGGCCGACCGGCCCATCCGCTCGAATTGCGTGAGCATCAATGCATCGTACGAACCGTCGACGGCCGCCCAGGCGAATGGATGTTTCAGATTGAAGGCAAGCCCCGGCCGGTGAAGGTCGCGGGTACCTTCCGGTCGAATTTGATGATATCGATCTATGCGGCCGCGGTTCACGGATTGGGTCTGGGCTACTCGCCGCTTTGGCAGGTAAAGCACCTGGTGGACGATGGCCGCCTGGAACTGGTTCTAACCGAATTCGAGCCGGTGCCGGTGCCGATACACGCCGTGTGGCCGGAAGGCAGGTCGTCCTCAGCCAAAGTTCGCGCTTTTCTGGACCTGCTGGCATCCCGCCTGGAGCTCAGGGATCTTTAGCTATATAGCGAGCCTAGCGGCATACGGATCGCCGGCAGCACCAAAATCGACCGCCTCGCAGCAACGCCACAAGATTACCGAGAGCAGTACTTCTCAAAAGAGGGTGCTTCGCGCGTCGGCGGGGCCGCGCGCGAGCCGTGTCAGACCTTGGCGACGATCCGCATGAAGGCCGGCATGTCGTCGCCGAAGCCGACGGTCGCGTCATTGTCTTCCTGGCGCTGGCGGGCAGGGCGCTCGCGCTGCGGCCTGGTGTCGCCCCGTTCCGGCGCGCGCCGTTCGTTGCGATCGGGCGAAGCCTTGCGTTCAGGTGAAGCCTGGCGCTCGCTGTTTTCCGAGCGGATCGCCTCTTTGCGGGTACGCCGCTCGTCGATGTCGGCGATGGTGGCTTCGGCCACGACCGGCTGTTCCTCGCTAACTGCTTCCGGCGCTGCTTCTTCGCTGCGCCTGGCGTGGCGTTCACGCGGTTTGCGCTCGCCCCTGTCCTTGGCGTCGTCCTTGCGGCCGGCACGGCGTGGCGCACCGCGGCCACGGCGCGGGGCCTCATCCTCGCCGCCTTCGCTGGCAACGACCGTCGACAAATCGCCGTCATGCCACTCGATCTTCGTGCCGATCAGCCGCTCGATGGCGTCGATGTATTTGGTGTCCGACTTGGTCGCGATGGTGAAGGATTTGCCCGAGCGCCCGGCGCGGCCGGTACGGCCGATGCGGTGGACGTAATCCTCCGCGTGGATCGGCACGTCGTAATTGAAGACATGGCTGACATCGGGAATGTCGAGGCCGCGCGCCGCGACATCCGAAGCAACGAGGTAGCGCAGCTTGCCGTCACGGAAATTGGCCAGCATCTGCATGCGCGCGCGCTGGTCCATGTCGCCGTGCAGGGCGCCGGCGTCGAAATCATATTTCAGCAGCGAGCGGAACAGCTCCGATACCTCGATCTTGCGGTTGCAGAAGATGATGGCGTTCTTCAGCTCGGCATCCTCGGCTTTCATCAGATTGCGCAGCGTCTCGCGCTTGTCCCAGGGTTTCGGGCCGGATTTCACCAGCCGCTGGGTGATGTTGGTGGCGGCCGATGCTGCCTTCGACACTTCGACGCGCACCGGTGCGTGCAGGAATTTCTCGGTGAGCTTGGTGATTTCCGGCGGCATCGTCGCCGAGAAGAACAGCGTCTGCCTGGTGAACGGGATCATCTCGCAGATACGCTCGATGTCGGGGATAAAGCCCATGTCGAGCATGCGGTCGGCCTCGTCGATGACGAGGATCTCGACGCCGTTGAGCAGGAGCTTGCCGCGCTCGCGATGGTCGAGCAGGCGGCCGGGGGTCGCGATCAGCACATCGGCGCCGCGCTCGAGCTTCTTGTCCTGCTCGTCGAAGGACACGCCGCCGATCAGCAGTGCGATATTGAGCTTGTGGTTCTTGCCGTATTTGACGAAGTTTTCCTCGACCTGCGCGGCGAGCTCGCGCGTCGGCTCGAGGATCAGCGTGCGCGGCATGCGCGCGCGGGCGCGGCCCTTTTCCAGCCGGGTAAGCATCGGCAGGACGAAGGACGCCGTCTTGCCGGTGCCGGTCTGGGCAATGCCCAGCACGTCCTTGCCGAGCAAGGCGTGCGGGATAGCACCAGCCTGGATCGGCGTCGGCTCGGTGTAGCCGGCATCGGTAACTGCGGAAAGGACCTTCGGCGACAGGCCGAGGTCTGCGAAGGTCAACGCTTCTTGAGCGATCTGGGTGTCTGAGGACAAGTTTGGCTGTCTTTGGCTGGTTCGGGGGCGCAACATATGCAGTCGCGGCAAGCGCCGCGCGCCTGCAAGATTGGTATTGCAGGTAGGCGCAAGCCCACGATTTGTCAACACAAACGGGCGGCATTGGTGCGATTGTGAAGCCGTAAGCTTAATCGCGATGCTTAATTTGCGCAGCGGCCGCCGCGCCGGCTCAGTAGCGGAACTGTTCGGCGAGAATGCGCTCGTTCCACGAATGGTTGGGATCGAACAGCAGCGTCGCCGTTGCCGTCGGCGATTCCCTCACCGTGACCGTCGTCACCGCCTTGACCTCGGTGTGGTCGGCGGCGGCGTTCACCGGCCGCTTTTCCGGCTCCAGAATGTCGAAACGCACGATCGCCTTGTTGGAGAGCAGCGCGCCGCGCCCGCGGCGCGGACGCAACGGGCTGACCGGGGTCAGCGCCAACAGCGGAGCGTCGAGCGGCAGGATCGGCCCGTGCGCCGACAGATTATATGCGGTCGAGCCGGCCGGCGTCGCAATCATCACGCCGTCGCAGTGCAATTCCTCCAGCCGCTCTTGCCCATCCACGGTGATGCGGATCTTGGCCGTCTGGTACGACTGGCGCCAAAGCGCAACCTCGTTGATCGCGAGCGCCGAAATCGTCTCGCCTTCGGCCGTCACCGCCTGCATCTCCAGCGGACGGATCGTTTCGGCAACGGCCGCCGCGATGCGCCCGGTCAAGCCGCTGGCGCGGTATTCGTTCATCAGGAAACCGATGGTGCCACGGTTCATGCCGTAGACCTTCTTTCCCGTGCTCATCGTCTCACGCAGGGTCTGCAGCAAAAAGCCGTCGCCGCCGAGCGCCACGACGATCCCGGCTTCTTCGACGGATGCCTGGCCGTAACGCGCAGAAAGGCTTTCAAGCGCCGCATTGGCGTCGGCTGTACCGGATGAGACGAAGGCGAAACGGCTGGCGGTTTTGCTCATGGCTCTCAACGACAACCGATTGGCGATGACCGTCTGGCGACCGATTGGCGGCGACCGGTTGCTGGGCCGCGCCAGCGCCGGGTTAGCATGGGTGGGCATTTCTGCAAAGGGAGGGAGGTGCCTGGAGATGGCGACCAAACAAGCCGCACTCGCGCATCATGTCGGAGGACAAAATGATGTGATGGTTAAGACTCGCCTTAAACTCTCGTAAAGCCATATCGATCATGTTAGCCGGCAGCGGACGGGCGGCGTGGGGGGCTAACCAGTCGAGGCCGATCTATTGCCGCTGGCACGCTTGATTATTGTCTTCCTGATGCTGGCAAGTTTTGCCCTGGCTTTCGCGGAACTGGTGCGCCAGGCGGAGGAAAAGAGCTTTAGACCCGAGCCCACGGCCTCGCGCTGCGGCGACGCGGCGGGGACACCCTGTCCGCAAAGGGCGCTTTGACGCCACAGCGCCAGTGATTATGGGGCTTGCAACAGATGGCAGCCAGCCTGGCGCTTTTGCGCCAGATACTCGTCGATAAGCTGGCGATAGCGAACTTTGCCGAAACTCGGGAAATGGCCGCCGTGCACGACCGAGACATCGAGATCGCGCATGCGCAGCAGCGTTTCGACATAATCGTCGATATCGGAGTGATAGACGTCGTCGATCAGCGGGCCGTCATAGATGATGTCGCCGGAAAACAGGATGCCCGTCCTGTTTTCGTAGAGCGCAATGCCGCCGGGTGAATGGCCGGGCGTGTGGATGACCTCGAAGGCACGGTCGCCGAGATCGACGATGTCGCCTTGCTCGAGCAACCGGCCGGCTGGTGCGGGCAGGATCCGGTAGCGCTTCGTGTCCCAGCCTTGCGGCATGCCGTCGAACATCTCGTCGGTGGCATAGCGGTCGGCAACCGTCCATTCGTTGCGTGGATCGGCGAGGATTTCGGCCTCGGCCGGGTGCACGCAGCGGTCGGGAAATTCGTGATGGCAGCCGATATGATCGAAATGGGTGTGACTGGCCACGCAGGTGAGCTTGCGCTCCGTGACCAGCGGCACGTGGCGGCGCAGGCTGAAATGGCCGAGGCCGGTATCGAACAGAAGATCGCGGTCGCGGCCGCGCACATGCCAGATGTTGCAGCGGAAGAACGGCTTGATCCACGGCTCGTGGATCAGCGTCACGCCATCGCCCATGCGGATAGTTTCGTACCAGTCAGGAGCGTCGATGATTGGAAGCGTGCTCATGTTTGGTCCGCAAGCAGGATGATGTCGCCAGCATCGCACGATACCGCGACAACGTCGCCCGGCTGGACGGCCGATGCGGCCGCGACCTTGGCGATGAAGTGCAGCGCCGGGTCGGTCGTGGAGGTCCCCAGCACACGCTTGAAGCTGCCCTGGAAGACGACGTCGCTGACCTTGACCATGCCAAGCGCCACAGCACCGCCTGCAGCGCCGAGAACAAGATGCTCCGGGCGGATGGCCAGCGCAACGGCCAAGCCGGGCGGCAATGTGCCGGGCAGCGAGAGCGACCCAAGCTTCGTGGTGACGGCGATTTTGCCGCTCTTCGCCTCGGTCACCGTTCCCGATATCAGCGTGCTTTCGCCCATGAAAGTCGCGGAAAAGCGCGTCGCTGGCCGGGCATAGACGCGCTCGGGCGGTCCTTCGTCCTCGATGCGCCCGTCATTCATCACCACGCAATGATCGGCCAGCGCCATCGCCTCTTCCTGATCGTGAGTGACGTGGATGAAGGCGGTGCCGACGCGTTTCTGGATCGCCTTCAACTCGTCCTGCATCTGCCGGCGCAATTTCAGGTCGAGCGCGCCGAGCGGCTCGTCGAGCAGCAGCACCGCCGGCTCGACCACCAGGGCGCGCGCCAGTGCCACGCGCTGCCGCTGACCGCCGGAAAGCTGGTGCGGCTTCTTGTCGAAGGCAGTGGCCAGCCCAACCAGCGCCAGCGCCTCGCGCGCCCTTGCTGCCCGGGTTGCGGCATCGACACCCCGCATGCGCAGGCCGAAGCCGACATTGCTGCCGACGCTCATATGCGGAAACAGCGCGTAGTCCTGGAACACGGTCGTCGTCGGCCGCTTCGCCGGTGGCACGGCAGTGCAGTCCTCGCCGCGGATCAGCACCTTGCCTTCGCTCGGCGTGACGAAGCCGCCGAGGATGGACAGAAGCGTCGTCTTGCCGGACCCGGACGGCCCGAGCAGGATCGTGTAGCTGCCAGGCTCGATCGTCAGCGAGACGTTCTTCAGCACGGTATGCTGGCCGAAGCGATGCGAGACGGAGCTTATATCGACCAGTGGCGCACTCATGCCGGCTTCCTCCGCAACAGCATCAGCTCGAACAATACCACCAGCACGATGGAGACGGCGAAGACCAGCGAGCCGACGGCGTTGGTCTTGGGATTGAGGCCGGAGCGCAGCAGGTTCCAGATCTCGACCGGCAGCGTCGTATCGAAGCGCGTCAATAGGAACGAGATGACGAATTCGTCCCAGGAGAAGGTCATCGACAGAAAGAAACCGGCGAAGATCGCCGGTGCCATGACAGGCACGGTGATCAGCAGCAGCACCGTCCATTCGGGCGCGCCGAGGTCGCGCGCGGCGCGCTCGATGTTGATCTGGTGGTCGCCCATCTGGCTGTAGACGATGGCAAAGCAGAGCGGCAGGTTGATCACGACGTGGCCGATGCCGGCGGCAGTGAGCGACTTCGGCACGCCGGCCCAGTTGAACAGCACCAGCAGCCCCATGCCGATGATGAGATAGCTGACGGTCAAGGGCAAGGTGATCAGCCCGCGCATCAGGCCCGAGCCCGGCAAAGCGAAGCGCGCAAAACCCCAGGCGGAGAGAAAGCCCAACGTGACGGCGGCAGCCGAGGAGACGACCGCCACCAGCAGCGAATTGACCAGAGCCGAAGTCAGCCGCGTGTCGGCGAGCACGGCCTCGTACCAGCGCAGCGAAGGCCCGGTGAAGGGCGGGATCGGAAACGAGGTTGCCTGCAGCGAAAACAGCACCAGAACGATGACCGGTAGAAAGATGAAGCCGTAGATTGCGATGGCGTAAAGGCCGGAGACGAGGCGGATGAGCGCGCGCATGGTCAGGCCCGCTCGATCTTCAGCCAGCGGGAGCAGGCGAGATAGGCAACGGTGACCACCGCCATCAGGATGATCGACAGCGCCGAGGCGAGCGGAAAGTCGCCGCGCCGGCCGATCTGCATCATGACGAGTTGCGGCATCAACAGCTCGTTGTTGCCGCCGAGGATCTGCGGCGTGATGTAGTCGCCGATGCACAGCACGAAGGTGAGGAAGGCGCCGACCATGATACCGGGGAGCGTCAGCGGCAGAACGACATGCAGGAAAGTCCGAACCGGCCCGGCGCCGAGGTCGGCGGCGGCCTTGCGATAGCTGGGGCTGAGCTGCTTCAGATTGGCGAAGATCGTCAGCGTCAACAGCATGACGAAGAAATGCACGAAGCCGATGACGGTGGCCAGCCGCGTATTGGCGAGCTGCAGCGGCTCGCTGAACAGGCCGGAGCCGGTCAACGCATGGTTGACGACGCCGTTCTGCGCCAGCACCAGCAGCCACGAATAGGAGCGCACGACATAGGAGGTCCAGAACGGCAGCACTGCCAGCATCAGCGCCAGCCGCTGCCAGCGCTCCGGCACCTGCTCGGCCAGGATCCAGGCAAAAGGATAGGCGAGCAGCACGGAGATCACGGTGACGATCGCTGTGACCTGCAGCGAGTTCACCATCGCCTGCCAGTAGGACGGATTGGCAAAGAACTGGCTGTAGTTGGACAGCGTGAAGCCGCCGCCTTCATGTGCCGTCAGGCTGGATACCGCCATGGCGACGAAGGGCAGCACGAAGAACAGCAACGTCCAGCCGAGCGCCGGCGTGACCAGCGCCCAGGGCAGGGCACGCCCGCTGTTGACGGCGTTCACGACCGGCTGCCGGTCATTGCGCCTGCAGCATTTCGGTCCAGACGTCCTGCATCTTCTTGTCGAGGTCGGCGTTCGGCGCAGGATAGGACTGGGCGCGGGCGAGGAATTCCGGCTGCTCGTCAAAGCGCAGGATCTTCTTCTGCTCGTCGCTCAACGCCGCCTTGCTGTTGGCCGGCATGCCCCAATAGCAGGACGAGGTGGCGAGCCGCGCCTGGCCTTCGGGGCTCATAATGTACTGGATGAATTTAAGCGCCAGCTCCTTGTTCTTGGAATCCTTGAACATTGCCAGCGACTGCGACCACAGCACGGCGCCTTCGTTCGGGATAGAGAAGTCCAGGGCAGGGTTTTCCTTGGCCAGCCCCGCCGTCACCCATTCGCCGCCGCCGACCAGAATGTCGACCTCGCCGGTCGCCAGCGCCGTCTGGCTGGCGGTCACTTCGCCGACCAGCTTGGCGTTGGCCTTCATTTTGAGCAGCTCTTCCTTGATGGCGGGAAGGTCGGCTTCGGTCAGGTCCGCCGTCTTCTTGCCGATCGCCAGTGCGGCCATGCCGATGACCGGCAGGTAATAATCGTAGATGGCGATCTTGCCCTTGTATTTGTCGCCGGTCAGCGCGGCAAGCGACTGCATGTCGGCCGGGTCGACCTTGGTCTTGTTGTAGCCGATCGTGTTGTAGCCGAACTTTTCGGTGATGCCGTAACGCTTGCCGTCAACGACGGTGGAGCTGTCCATCTTCACCTGCGGAAACAGGTCGGCCAGCGGCAGCTTGTCTTCCGGCAGCGGCTCGAACAGGCCTTTTTCGACGCCGCGCGGTACGTCGATGCTGTCGATCACCATCACGTCCCAGTCGCCGGGCTGCGATTGTTCGACGATGGCCAGGCCGGCGCCCGTGCCTTCAAACTCCTTGACATTGACCTTGACGCCGTTCGCTTCCTCGAACGGCTGCAGCAGCGCCGGATCGGCGTGATCGCACCAGATCAGCGCGTTGAGATCCTGCGCCTGAGCGAGGCTGCCCGCCGCCAGCAGCAGTGCTGCCGCGGCACAGGCGCCTTGGAGATGGCTCTTCAGAACGGAAAGCGGATTCCTGACGGTTGGATTGGGGGTCTTTGGATTGATGGACATCGAGTGTTCTCCCATGCCTTTTTGGCTTGTAGGAAAAAATTGAACCAATTCTAAAATTGAGTCAATTCTGTTTTTGTGGCAAACAGCCGCTATGAGCGGATTGCGGGCAAGGCAGAAGGCGGATCGGCACCGCCGCATCATCGAGGCGGCGGCGGCGCTTTTCCGCGATGCGGGTTATGAAGGCGCCAAGATCGAGACCATCGCCGCGCAGGCCGAAGTCTCGGTCGGTACCATCTACAATTACTACCAGAACAAGGGTGATATCCTCGGCGCCATCGTCTCGATGGAGGTCAACGAGGTGCTCAATGCCGGGCGCGGCGTCGTCGCCAACCCGCCGGCCAACGTCGGCGACGCTCTCGATACGCTGCTCGGCATCTATATCGAGCACTCGCTGCATTATCTCAGCAAGGAGATGTGGCGGCAGGCGATGGCAATCTCGACGCAGCTGCCCGACAGCCCGTTCGGCCAGGCCTATACCGGGCTGGACCGCGCGCTGACCGAGCAGATCCGCGCACTGATCGTCCGCCTGCAGGCGCTCGGCCTGGTGCGTCGCGACATCGACGGGCCGGCACTCGGCGAACTCATCTTCAACAACATGAACATGATGTTCATCGAATTCGTGAAGCGCGAGGAGGCGAGGATTGCCGAACTGCGCACGGCGATACGCAGGCAGAACAGGATATTGGTGGCGGCGATCGGAGTGTAAGAAGATCAAGGGCGAGTTGGGCCTGCAACACAAATCGCCGCAGCCGGAGCATCGCCTACCGGCTGATCAGCCATAGAATGGCCGAGAGCACGATGCTGACCAGTATCCCCGTGGTGATAGGGACATAAAGCCTGAAGTTCTCACGCTCGATCACGATATCGCCGGGCAGCCTGCCAAGGCCGGTCCGGGCCAACCAAGGCCACAGCAGGCCTACGGCAACTATGCTGAGACCAACGACGATCAGAGTTCGCGACATGGCAGCATCCTGCCGGAAATAGCATCGTGCCAGAAATATAGTGTTGACGGGTCTTGCAAGCAGCGCTTCCTTTCGATGTTGCCTCTTGAGTTGAGGTTGAAATCTGATACAACCTAAAAGGGTATCAGGGGAGGGATTGGATGCAGATTTCCATCTGGCATTGGGCTATAGTGCCGCTGCTGATCGGCGTGCCTGTTTTCTTTGCCATTCGGTCAGCCGCAAAGCCATTGCAGGATACTTCGGCTCTCGTAGGTTTCGGAGGCTGGCTTATGCTGCTGGCGATCCTTCAGGCTTTCTCCCCGCTACGCACGCTCGTCTCATTAGGCTCATCGAGTGAAGGCTACCGACAGCTCATGACGCTCCCGAATGGCACTTTGGCGATCTACGGAGAGATTGCCCTCTTGCTGGCGTTTGTGGTGTTCCAGGTGGTTGTGCTCTTTGCGATGCTGCTGCGGAGTTACCGCTTCAAGCAGCTATTCCTGTATCAGTGGTTTGCAATACCAACCGTATTTATTCTGGACACGGTGTGGATCTCAGCGGTTATGAGCGCTCCTGTGAGCTTCGTGCTTACAGCGGATGGGCTGGTAATGCCCGCAGTTTCTTTTGTACTGACCGGGATCTGGGTCGCCTACGTCTACAAGTCGGTCAGGGTGAGAAACACGTTCGACAGGGCCGCCATATCCGGTCAGGTCGCGAGTGCTTCATAGAGCTTGCCGCGAGTCCTGCGTATGGCTGCCGACAAAAATGCCGGGCGCCCAATATGGACCCGGATCATCCGGCTACTAGGCCTGCTCGAGCGAGGATTTCAGGAGCCGGCATGACATGCCCGTGCGGCTTGCAGTAGTCCGGGTCGATCGCGCGATAGCCGAGCAGATGGCCGAGTGGCGCCAGGATCGCCAGCGCCACTCGCTGAATCGCAGGTGGCGGGTGCGTGAAGACGATCACGTCGGCAAATTCTCTGGCGATGACTGCTGCCTGAAGCGGCGAAGGTCTACCTTTTCTGTCCACCTTGCCGGCATTGGCCAGGCCGAAGAGCATGCCGATCAGCAGCTCGAAACGGTTCGGGTCGACATTGTCCGCAGCTGGCGCCCGGTCGACTTCGACCAGGACATGCGCTTCTTCGGTTTTGCTGCTGTTCCACCAATCATGTGCGACGCCTGCTTCGACCGTGGCGGATTGGCCAGGCCCCAGGGCCAAAGTCTTCCCGGCGATGCAAGCGTCGAGACGGCCACGGAGGACGGTAAACCGTTCCGTCAGATTCGGGTGGAAGTGCTCGCCCACCACTGCGGCTCCCGGCCGGGCGGTCAGATGAGCGATGCCAGGTCCCTGGCCGCGGTCTTCGGTGCCGCGCAGGATGACCGCATATTCGCCGGTCACCTTGTTCTCGTAGACATCTCCACAGCGTGACATGGATCGGCTCCGGAGTTTCAGAGCACCACTGCCCGGCAACTCTATCGTCAAAGGCTTGGTCGTTCAACGACGCTCCAACGGGCGATTGCGGAAACACCAGTTGCCGGCTCTTCGTCAACGCGGGCGACCAGCGCTCTACCGAACATGCTTGGGCGGCCGCGCACGCGGAAACGGCACGACCGTCAGTGGCGCCTTGCGGAATTCCGCGATGGCTATTTCTTCAATCAGCGCGTCGAGGACCTCGTTGACGCGTCGGCTCGTTTCATCTGCGCCGCAGAGGCGGTTTTGTGCGCACTCCAAAAGCTCGCGCGCCGCGGCGAAATCGCTTCGCATGACAACACCCGTTGGTTTGGCCCGCCACACGGGGCATTGTCGGCGCGCTTAATTGAGCGAGTGCTAATATACACAGGGGCAATTTAATCGAATGCTGTTAAATGGCCCTGAGCCGGAGAGGGGCCGAAATGATGGCTGTAAGGGCCAGGCACTAATGGGCGTCTCCGTCTCTTGGTATGAGATGCCAAAGCGCAATCTGGCCTCAGATTAAGCCGGCAAGTTCACGCGACGTTTGTGGTTCCCCGACGGGGACGGAACGCGTGGCCCTAAAACGTTCTTGGGCGGCTAAGATATTCTCTGGCGGCGGCAATCTGGCGCCGGTGCTCGCGCAGGAAGGCTGCGCCGAAACAAATGGCGAAGGCCAGTACCGAAAGGCTTGTCGTTGCTCTTGATGTTGGATCGGGGTCGGGACTTGTCAGCAAACGAAAACCGAACGCGAAGGCGAAGACGATAAGGCCGCCAAACATCCCGTTGATGAAGGGGGCGGTCGTGCGTTTCTGCTCCAACGGAAACTCCCATGGTTTCCGATGCAGTTATATGCGTTTGAATTGATGTGCCACCGCTCTTGACGGCCCGACCCTGTGGAAATCGGGGATGAGTAGATATCGATGCGCGTTGGGAAGTCCTCGCAAGCAATCCTTGCTTGCTGGTGCCCCCGGACGGGATCGAACCGCCGACCTTCGGTTTACAAAACCGCTGCTCTACCGGCTGAGCTACAAGGGCACGGCGCTTCGGTTACCATATTTGATGCGCCAGTAAAGACAAAACTCCGTTTTTCGGTTCCCGGCGAACGCGCCGGTTCTGCCGCCAGGGCGTCCTGAAAACGGCCAATTCGCTTCCTATATTGATCGAAGGTGCAATCGCATCAGCGAGGCAGTCGCATGATCAGGTTTGTCATCATTCTCCCGCTCGTCGTCGTGGCTTGGGTTCTCCTGGTGAAGCTCATCAAGGACCTGAAGCACGCCAATATCGACTGGACCGGCGTCACCACCATCATCGGCTTCATCGCGCTCGCCTTCTGGCTTCGCCATATCACCGGCATGGGGTGAGCGAGAGAGTGAGTAGTGAAACCGCGAATTCTCACTACTCACCAATCAAAACGAAATCACTAAGAACCGCTCACTAAGAATTCTCAGAACCTCCGAACCTTTCGCTGCCGCGCCGCGACCGATCTCCAGAGGCGAATGATCGCCTCATTCAAAGATCGAGGAGATCATCATGTCCAAGCGCAGTTTTACTGTAAGCGATGTGCTCCTCACACATTGCTCGGATAATTCGGCCGCTCGGTGTCAGATGCCATTGGCCGCTGAACCTTATGGCAACCTGCGTCACTACCAGTCAGTGGCGACGATTTGAGGCCGTTGATACTGCGAAACATTTCGATATGCTTCCCTTCAAGCCATAAGATTGTCGCGCAGCGCCTGTGTTGGATTTTCAATGCCGAGAAGAAAGCAATTTAAGGGAATTTGCCACGATATTCTTGAAAGCTTTGTCAGTAGATACAACGACCTGGATGGCTACTGGGCTTTGGGGCAATACGCAACCTTTCTGACGGAATCCGGTCAACGGGAGTTGCGGCTACGGCTGCAGAGGGGATCAACGTTGTCTGAGTGCTCCAAATTCAGCGCCTCGGCTACCTACTATCAAGGAGCGGTGTTGCGGCTTATGGATGCGAATGAGATGCCGCATAGCTGGTTTGCGGATGCCTACATCAGATTTTCCATGGTGGGTCCGACGAATGCTCTTTGCGAGGTTGAAATCGTGTCTGATCTCGGCAAGGCTTACCACGGTGATCGCAGGATCGACGTCCGACCTCATAACCCGCTTCGCGAGCACCGGAGAGGAGGCAACTTTGGGCCGTCAAATCAAATGGGCCAGTAAACCCGATCCGAGGCAAGGCATTTGTGCAATGACTGGTTCGGGCCGACTGTCATGGGTAGGAATTCCTTTGTAAGGCGGGATATTTCCAAGGAAGCAGCTCATCGATCCGGCATTGTTTATGGCCGCTGACGATGGCGGTGAGTGTGCTCGTCAGATAGGACAGCGGATCAAAAGTATTGAGTTTGCAAGTTTCAATGAGCGAGGCGATGGTCGCCCAGTTCTCGGCCCCAGCGTCGTGCCCTGCGAAGAGTGCGTTCTTGCGATTGAGGGCTATCGGTCCGATGGTTCGCTCGACGCTGTTATTATCGATTTCGACGCGGCCGGCGATCAGGAAGAGCTTCAGGCCATCCCGGTATTTGGCGATGTAGGCCAAAGCCTCGCCGAGTGGGGACTTGGCCGCGACGCGCGACCGTCTCCATCGCCACTGGCGCCCTAGCCGGCACCGCCTGTCGTCGTCGGCCCACGGCACGCATCATCATCATCACCATTGGCATCACTGGTGGTGGTGGCACCACCATCATCATCACCATGGAAGGTGATCATCTTCCTTTGATTAGATGATCCACTTGGCGAAAGGGTGGCTTCGGCCGCCCTTTTTGCGTCATGAGCCAGGATCGTTGCCGTCGGCCGAAGAGACCCGAAAAATGTTTGAACCTTTTTCTCCGCCGCAACGACTGATGGTCAAGAGGCGGTTGGATCGCCTCCCACAACAAGGAGATCGTCATGTTCAAGCGCACCATCATTTCCGGCCTCGTCGCCACCACTGTCGCCGCCGCCATGCTGGTCGGCACCGTTCAGCCGTCGGCCGCCCATCACAAGCACAAGCACCTCGGCATCGGCATTGCCGCAGGTGTCGGCGGCTTCCTGCTCGGCAGCGCGCTGGCCCAGCCGCGCACCGTCTATATCGAGGAAGACGGCGGCTCGTGGCACGTCCGGCGCTGCCTCAATCGCTACCAGAGCTACGACCCGTACTCGGACACCTATGTCGGCTACGACGGCTATCGCCATCGCTGCTGGCTTTGAGGGCCACGATGCCAGCTTGGGAGGACGTGACCGTTTCATGCAACCGGAAGGGCGCCCCACTGGCCCTTTTTCTGTTGTTCGGCGATAGGCTTCCTGTCGAAATCGACTGACTATCAGTGTCGGCGCTGCCCCTCATCTGCCTGCCGGCATCTTCTCCCCGTATAGTGATGGGGAGAAGGGACGCTCTCGGCGATGACTTCGGCAGTCTCCAGCGCTGCAAGAGGGCGCCAAGGTCGCGGTCAGCTTCTTTCTCCCCGTCACTATACGGGGAGAAATGCCCGGCAGGGCAATGAGGGGCAGCGCCAGCTTCAGTCTCCAAGCAATTTAGCTATCATTTGTCTCCGATTTCACCAGGAACCCGGCAGTATACAGCGATTTCCCAACAGCCTAGTCTGCACCGATAGCGAAACAGGGAGAGGGCGCTTGGGCGAGCACGATCCGAACGAAGAGCCGATCGAGACGGTTTTCCGCAACGGCACAATCACCACAGTCGGCATCCTGCTGGCGTTCTCGCTGGGCTTCATCACGCATTGGGCCGCCAACCCGATACCATGGGAAATCTATCACCTGGCCGCCGTCGTGCCGATTTTGATCGGCATTGCCCTGCAGATACGAGCGCTGCGGTTGCTGCTCGACATAACGTCTCTACAACGGCGCGTTTATGAACGCGCCAATCGTATCTTCATTGCCGGCCTCATCTTCACCGCCTGCGGAGTTGGGCTGGCGATGCTGCTTGATTTCTACGACCTATCGACCAAGAGCGCGGTGCCCGGGGCCTAGCTCTGGCCATCCTGGCAGATGTCGCACCATTCCGCGCTGGTCAGCGCTGCTATGCGCTCGGCTCGCTGCCAAGGCCGGGAGGGGTCGGCAGTCCGCCGATCATCCTCGTCACCTCCGCCGCCGCATCGTGCACCAGCGGCCCGATCTCGGCCAGCCGTTCCGGCGTGACCCGTACTGTCGGCCCGGAGACCGAAACGCCGCCGATCGGCTCGCCGAATTCATTGAAGATGGCGGCGGCAACGCAGCGCATGCCCGGATGCCGCTCCTCGTCGTCAACCGACCAGCCGCGCAGCTTGATCGTCACCAGGTCGCGGGCGAGAGCCGAGATATCGGACAGCGTGTTTTCGGTGAAGCGCTCCAGCCCGGCCCGGCGCAGGATGGTGGCGACGCGCTCCGGCTCGAGATACGCCAGCACCGCCTTGCCGATGCCCGATGCATGGAAAGAGCTGCGCGTGCCCGGCCGGAAAAAGGCGCGGATCGCCTGGTGCGTCTCGACCTGACTGACGAAGACGACGCAATCGTCCTCGGCGACGCCGAGATTGGCGGTCTCGCCGGTCTTCTCCATCAATTCCTGCATGACGATACGGGCGCGGTCGACCAGCTTGCGGCGGCGCAGGAACGCCGCCCCCATGCGATAGGTCTCGACGCCGATCGACCACAGTTGGTCAGGGCCGTCGAACTCGACCATGCCGTGGTTTTCCAGCGTCGTCAGCATGCGGTAGGCGGTGGATGCCGGCAGACCGGAACTGGCGGCGATCTCGCTCAGCGACAGGCCACTGCCATCGGCGACGATTGCCAGGATCCGCAGCGCCCGGTCCAGCGACTGCACCGAGGCGGCCTCGGACGGCCCGTTGAAGGCGCGCGGCCGGCCGCGCTGGCGTTTTTCGGTGGTTTCCATCGGGCCATTCTTCGCCCTGTTCGCCCAAACAGGCAATGAAAAAGTTTTCCAGTGATTTACGAAGCGAATTCATGGAAAACAAAAAGGCCAATCAATTCAACCAACAAGAGCTGTTTTCTAGAAATGGAAAAATATTCTGAAAAAATTGAAAAATCATTGGTGCGCTGGCATCATCGGCTATCAACAATTCCGTGGAGGCTGACATGGCCAGGATGCGCGCAGTCGACGCAGCGGTTCTCGTTCTCGAAAAGGAAGGCATCTCCTGTGCCTTCGGCGTGCCGGGTGCTGCGATCAACCCGCTCTATTCGGCACTGAAGGCGAGGGGCAGTATCCGCCACATCCTTGCGCGTCACGTCGAGGCGGCCTCGCATATGGCCGAAGGGTTTACCCGCGCCAGATCGGGCAATATCGGTCTGTGCATCGGCACCTCGGGTCCTGCCGGCACCGACATGATCACCGGCCTCTATTCGGCCGCTGCCGATTCAATTCCCATCCTCTGCATCACCGGGCAGGCGCCGCGCGCGCGTCTCAACAAGGAGGATTTTCAGGCCGTCGACATTGCGGCGATCGCTGCACCCGTCGCCAAATGGGCGGTCACCGTCATGGAACCCTATCTGGTGCCGATGGCGCTGCAGAAAGCGTTCCATCTGATGCGCTCGTCGCGGCCGGGGCCGGTGCTGATCGATTTGCCTGTCGATGTGCAACTGACCGAGATCGAGTTCGACATCGATGCCTACGAGCCGCTGGTGCCGTTCAAGCCGGCAATGTCGCGCGCCCAGGCCGAGAAGGCGTTGACGATGCTGAATGCGGCGGAAAAGCCTGTCATCGTCGCCGGCGGCGGCATCATCAACGCCGATGCGTCCGATCTGCTGATCGAGTTCGCCGAGGTCGCCGGCGTGCCTGTCATTCCGATGCTGATGGGCTGGGGCGCGATCCCCGACGACCACCGCCTGATGGCCGGCATGTGCGGGCTGCAGACCTCGCACCGCTATGGCAATGCCACGATGCTCGAAGCCGATTTCGTTTTCGGCATCGGCAACCGCTGGGCCAACCGCCACACCGGTTCGATCGACGTCTATACCAAGGGCAAGAAATTCATCCACGTCGATATCGAGCCGACGCAGATCGGCCGGGTCTTCGCGCCGGACCTCGGCGTCGTCTCGGACGCCGGTGCGGCGCTTAAGATGCTGCTCGACGTCGCCACCGAGTGGAGGACGGCCGGAAAATTGCGCGACTGGTCGGGCTGGGCCGGCGAATGCCGGCAGCGCAAGAAGACGATGAAGCGCAAGACCCATTTCGACCAGGTGCCGCTGAAGCCGCAGCGCGTCTACGAGGAGATGAACAAGGCGTTCGGCCGCGACACCACCTATGTCACCACGATCGGCCTGTCCCAGATCGCCGGGGCGCAATTCCTGCACGTCTACAAGCCACGCAACTGGATCAATTGCGGCCAGGCCGGCCCGCTCGGCTGGACATTGCCGGCAGCCCTCGGTGTTCGCGCCGCCGATCCGGACCGCACAATTGTGGCATTGTCCGGCGACTATGATTTCCAGTTCATGATCGAGGAACTGGCGGCCGGCGCACAGCACAAATTGCCCTACATCCATGTCGTCGTGAACAATGCCTATCTCGGCCTGATCCGCCAGGCGCAGCGCGGCTTTTCGATGGATTTCGAAGTCAGCCTCGCCTTCGAGAACGTCAATCGACAGGGCGATCCAGAGGCGGGCTACGGCGTCGACCACGTCGCCGTTGCCGAGGCGATGGGCTGCAAGGCCGTCAGGGTGCGCCGGCCGGAGGAATTCGCCGGTGCCTTCGAAGAGGCAAAGCGCCTGATGGACGAGCACCAGGTTCCGGTGGTGCTCGAATTCATCCTCGAGCGCGTCACCAACGTTTCGATGGGTACCGAAATCGACAAGATCACCGAATTCGAGGAGCTTGCCGAACGCCATGAAGATGCCCCCACGGCGATCGTCATGCTCGATTAAGCCGCATATGAGGAACTACTGCCATGCCACGGTTCTCAGCCAATCTTTCGATGCTCTTTGGCGAGCATGACTTCCTCGACCGCTTCGATGCCGCCGCCCGCGCCGGCTTCAAGGGCGTCGAGTATATCGGCCCCTACGACCATGCGCCGGATGTCGTCGCGGCCAGGTTGAAGAAGAACGGGCTGACGCAGGTCCTGTTCAACCTGCCTGCCGGCGACTGGGCCAAGGGCGAGCGCGGCATCGCGATCCTGCCCGACCGCATCCCGGAGTTCCGGCAGGGCATTGCCAAGGTCGTCACCTATGCCCATGCGCTCGCCTGCGAGCAGGTCAACTGCCTCGCCGGCATCGCGCCGCAAGGCGTCGATCGCTCCGTGCTGGAAGACGTCTTCGCCGAAAATCTGGCTTTCGCGGCCGAAAAGCTGGAGCAGGCCGGCATCAGGCTGCTGATCGAGCCGATCAACACCCGCGACATTCCGGGCTTCTTCCTGAATTACTCGGACCAGGCTCTGGCCCTGATCGACCGCGTCGGCTCGAAGAACCTGTTCCTGCAATACGACATCTACCACATGCAGATCATGGAGGGGGATCTCGCCCGTACCATTGAGGCAAACCTCAGCCGCATCGCTCATATCCAGCTTGCGGACAATCCCGGCCGTCATGAGCCGGGGACGGGCGAGATCAATTTTCCCTTCCTGTACAACCACATCGACCGCATCGGCTATTCCGGCTGGGTCGGTGCGGAGTACAAGCCTAAGGGCGGAACGGAAACCGGGCTTGGGTGGTTCAGGGACCTGGCCGGGAAGGGGAGCGCGGCGGCGTAGACGCTACGTATCGCACGTCGCGTTCCTGCGCGCGCCCCTCTGGCCTGCCCTCTTTGCCAAAACCTGGCATCTCCCCCACAAGGAGGGAGATTGGATATCACCGCCGCTTTCGCCAATTTTCGAGGTCGGGAACGTTTAAGGGCCGGCGCGGGAACTGCCGATCTCCCCACTCGTGGGGGAGATGGCCGGCAGGCCAGAGGGGGCGCGCAGGAAACGCCCCCTTAACAAGAAACGGAGAAAAACATGGACACCATCGGCTTCATCGGCCTCGGCATTATGGGCGCGCCGATGGCGGGGCATCTGCTAGACGCCGGTTATCAGGTCGTCGCCAGCGACCACCGCTCGAAACCGCCGGCCGACCTCGTCGCCAAGGGCCTGAAGGTCGTCACCGGCCATGATGCCGTCGCGCGTGCCGCCGACATCGTCATCACCATGGTTCCGGATACGCCGCAGGTCGCCGACGTGCTGTTCGCTGAGAATGGCGTCGCGTCAGGCCTCACTAAAGGCAAGCTGGTCATCGACATGAGCTCGATCTCGCCGATCGAAACCAAGGAATTCGCAAGAAAGATCAACGATGTCGGCTGCGACTATCTCGATGCGCCGGTGTCGGGCGGCGAGGTCGGCGCCAAGGCGGCTTCGCTGACCATCATGGTCGGCGGTGAGGAAAAAGCCTTCGAACGCGCCAGGCCTATCTTCGAGAAGATAGGCAAGAACATCACTCTGGTCGGACCGAACGGCGTCGGACAGACCACCAAGGTCGCCAACCAGATCGTCGTCGCGCTGACCATTGAGGCCGTCGCCGAAGCGCTTGTTTTTGCTTCAAAAGCCGGCGCCGACCCGGCCAAGGTCCGGCAGGCGCTGATGGGCGGGCTCGCAAACTCGCGCATCCTGGAAGTGCATGGCGAGCGCATGATCAAGCGCACTTTCGCGCCCGGCTTCCGCATCGAACTCCACCAGAAGGATCTCAATCTGGCGCTGGAAGGCGCGAAAGCGCTCGGCGTCGCCCTGCCCAACACTTCAACGACGCAGCAATTGTTCAACTCTTGCGCGGCGAATGGCGGCGCTAAGGAAGATCATTCGGCGCTGGTTCGGGCGCTGGAGCGGATGGCGGGATGTGAAGTGGGTGAATAGTGAATAGTGAATAGTGAATAGTGAATAGGTAGTCAGTTGCAGATAGGTGAGTAGTTGGTAGTAAATTGGTCACGACTTACGCACAGTCTCACCATTCACCATTCACCATTCACCATTCACCATTCACCATTCACTCTTTCAAAAATTTTCGCGCCGCATAAAGCGCCACCGCCGCGGCATTCGACACGTTGAGCGAGCGGATGGCACCGGGCATGTCGAGGCGGGCGAGCGTCGTCACCGTTTCGCGCGTTTTCTGGCGCAGGCCTTTTCCCTCGGCGCCGAGCACCAGAGCGATCTTGTCGCCGGCAAAGCTGGTTTCAAGTTCCGCCGGCCCGTCCGAATCCAGGCCGATCGTCTGGAAACCGGCCTCGTGCAACTGCTCCAGCGCATCGGCGAGGTTCTTCACCTCGATCTGATCGATGTGTTCGAGCGCGCCGGAGGCCGACTTCGCCAGTACGCCGGATTCCTGCGGGCTGTGGCGCGCCGTGGTGATCAGTGCGCCGGCACCGAAGGCGGCCGCCGAGCGCAGGATCGCGCCGACATTGTGCGGATCGGTGATCTGGTCGAGCACCAGCACCAGCCTGGCGTCGCCAAGCGCATCGAGCCGCTTCGGTTTCAGCGGCTCGGCCTCGATCAGCACGCCCTGGTGAACGGCATCCGAGCCGGTGACCTTGTCGATGTCCCTGGGTTCGACCAACTCCGCCTTGAAGGGCAAAGCGCCAAGGTCGGCGATTGCCAGCCGCTCGGCAGCGTTGCGCGTCACCAGCATCTTCTTGATTTTTCGGCGCGGATTGTCGAGTGCGGCCCGCACCGTGTGCAGCCCGTAGAGCCGCACCAGCCCATCCGCCGGGTTCTCGCCGGGCGGCACCGGCTGGCGTGGCCTGAATGCAGGCGCGCCACCGCTCTTCTCGTCGCGATGCGCGCGGCGCAGCTTGGCGTAGTGGGTGTCTTTAGGGGTCTTCGATTTGTTATCGTTGCTCATGGCCGGCTTCTATAGCCGTGTCGTCCGGCCATGGATACAGCCGCAGAAGCTGCTTGTCGGGCGAGGTGCGAAATTCAGCGCTTTTTGCCGGACTGTTGCGGTTGACAGTTTTGGGCGCTGCCGCCATAAGGCGCTTCGCGGAAGGGCTGCTCAGGCAGCCGCGACGCGTCGATGCCTCGTTGCATGGCTCCGGCGGCAGACTGGAGAGGTGCCCGAGTGGTTAAAGGGGACGGACTGTAAATCCGTTGGCTATGCCTACGTTGGTTCAAATCCAACCCTCTCCACCACTGCCGGCCCGGAAGCCCTGAAACGCAGAGCGAGCGTCGGAGCGGATCCGATGCTTGACTGAAAGGCGCGGGTATAGCTCAGTGGTAGAGCAGCAGCCTTCCAAGCTGAATATGCGGGTTCGATTCCCGCTACCCGCTCCAGATTTCCCCCCAGCCGCGGCGCACCTCGCGCACGATGCCGAAGGCAGCCCCAAGCGAAGCGCTTTGCCGATAATTCAAAGTATTCGTTGCGCGTCCAGACGGACGCGCATCTTAATCTGTGTTATCGTTGTCCCGAACCGCAGGCGGCGTTGGGCGACAGGCGTCAGCTCGCGAATTTGCTGAATATGGACGCGAGCTGGTTCTGCTGCGGCACTTGCCCGTTCGGCGTCAACTGGTCGACAAGCCCTGGCAAGGCTGCGGATAGCTGCTTGAGCAGGTCCTGCTGGTTCAGGCCCGTCCTTTGCGCGATCTCCTGGATGATTTGTGGCCCGAGAGCACTGCCCAG
The DNA here is from genome assembly GCF_040321335.1 of Mesorhizobium sp. M0437. NCBI lineage: Bacteria > Pseudomonadati > Pseudomonadota > Alphaproteobacteria > Hyphomicrobiales > Phyllobacteriaceae > Mesorhizobium > Mesorhizobium sp. M0437. The sequence continues at coordinate 3,315 of NZ_JAMYRK010000048.1, read as the reverse complement.
ATCGCTGGGGTTGATCGGCTGGTTCTGACCGGTACCGACCCACGAATTGGCAACGTTGCCGTGGCCGGCGTCCTTCAGTTTGTCGAGCAGGCCGCCCAGACCGCCGAGCAGGCCGCCATCGGCGGATGTGGTTGTATCGGGCGGGATGGGGGCAGGGCTTTGCGCTGCCTCCGTCTGGGCGGAACTTCCACCGCTCAGCATTTTTCCCACCAAAAGTGCGCCGAGCGCGATCATCAGCGGCTTGGCGACGTTGCCGCCGGGAACGGCATTGTCAAACAGTCCCATTGTGGATCTCCATGTCAAATTGCCCGTCCGTTTCCAACAATGACGCATCCATGGCGAATTTCAAGCCGGTTTGAGCTTTCCGTAATCATGATTTTCAAGTTGGCTTGAGCTTTGCTTAATAATGTGGAAGTAATCGGGTGCGGGGAACGGAGAGGAAAAATGTCAATATTAAGCTGGATTATTCTCGGCGTCATCGCCGGCTTCATAGGCAGCAAGATCGTCAATAAAAGCGGGCAAGGCCTTGTGCTCGACATCGTGCTCGGGATTGTCGGTGCCATCGTCGGCGGGCTCATCTTCAGCGCCTTTGGCGCGTCGGGCGTTACCGGGCTCAACATCTATAGCCTGATCGTCGCCGTGGTCGGTGCCGTGGTGGTCCTGTGGGCCTATCATCAGTTCAGCGGCAAGAGGGCACTCTAGAAGTCGTCCGGCAGTTGCGTCGGCATTCACCCGAATGCCGACCGCCTATCTGATCCTTTTGAGGATTTCGCGGATCAGCGTGTTGAGGCCGGCTTCCAGCCCTCTCACCATGATCGGCCATAATTCCTCGAGCAGTCGCTGCCATGCGGCATCGCGCCCAATCCTCACCGGCAGATTTGGCATCGCGCCCATTGCCGCCGTCACGTCGCGGCGCAGCCGCTCGCCACAGGCGCTTGCGCCGCTGATCGTCGGATCGAAGGGCAGCCGGGTGAAATCCCATTTTCCGCGCTGCTCGATGCCGAGATTGCTCTCGACTTCGGCATGCGACAGCACCGTTTTGGGCGTGACCTTGATGCGGTAGTATTTGCAGAGTTCGGCGACAACGGCGGTCATCGCGTCCCACTGCGCCCTGGTCATCGGATAGCCGCCGGCATCGAACGGCCTTTCCTCCGCCCCGGCCATGCAGCAGAGCGAAACCCCGATCGAGCCGCCGTTGCAGTTGAGCGTGTGCGCGGCATATCCCGGTTTTACCCGGCCTGAATTGAGCGCGATCGAAGGCCGGCCCCTGACCAGGCGGCCATTCCCCTCGACCAGTATGTGATACGCATCCCTGTCGGTATCGCCGGCCGAATGCGAGCCGGCCGTCCAGTGGCAAATGACGCGCTTCATCGCAACATTGGGCAACCAGTCGGGCGGCAATGCCACAGAAATCCCCGCGACATAAGTTCAGTGACGGAGCACAGTATAGTTTCCTTGGCGGCGGACGCGAAAACGAAACGATAATTTGGTTGAGCGTTTTCTAACGGTCAGCTATTCGCCGGCATCTCCGGCGACCGCGTGTTCTCTGTATTGCGGCAGATCGTCGGTGATCGTGAACCACTTCGCCTTCGAGCCGACGAAAATGTGCTGCGTCGGGCGGATGGTCGGCTCGTCGACGAGGCTTCCCATGGCGACATGCACGAAGGCACCGTCGCGGACCACCGAATAGAGCAACGAGCCGCAAGTCCGGCAGTGCGCGTCATGGCCGGTTTCGTCGCCGAAGATCATGAGATTATCCTCGCCCTTGGTCAGGCTCAGCCTGTCGCGCTCGATGCCGGCGAATGGCTTGAAGGCCGAGCCGGTGGTGCGCCGGCAGTTCGAGCAGTGGCAGTTCGCGGCATAGACGAACGCGTCCGCCACCGCGTACTGAACGGCGCCGCACAGGCACTTTCCGATAAGCCTGCGGTTGCGTGAATTCTGGTTGTCATCCGGGCTTGCCACGCGCTCCTCCCATTATGCAGGCTGATTTCAGTTTCAAGCGACGACGGTCAACCGGCGCTTGCGCTCGTCGAGCGAGACGATGGTCAACCCGCTGGCCACCACCAGCAGGATGCCGCCGATGGCCAGCGCATTCGGGAGCTGCCGGAAAACCACCAAGCCTGAAATCACCGCCCAGACGGTAAAGCAATAGTAGAACGGCGCCACCACGCTGGTCGGCCCGACGCGATAGGCCATGAAGATAAAGAAGTGGCCGAAGATCAGGAACAGTCCGGCGCCGCCCATCAGCAGCAGGTGACGGATTTCAGGCACCACCCACTGCTCGGAAACCAGATGCGCAACGCCGGCGCCAGCGAGCACCACAATCACCGCGGAAATAGCGACGATCATCCCCGGCACGTCGGCGGCGACCTTGCGTCCGGCCAGATCGCGCGCGGCGGACAGAGCTGCGTTGCCTAGCGCCAGCAGCGCGTAGACCGAAATCCCCTGCATCGTCGGTTGTGCAACCATCACCGCGCCGATAAAGCCGAGCCCGATCAGCGCCAGGCGCACCCCGCCGATCCGTTCGCCAAACAGCATCGAGGAGCCGACCAGCATCAGCAAGGGCGTGATCTGTCCGAGCGCGGTCGAATCGGCGATCTGCATGTTGGCGAGCGCCACCACGTAGCAAAGGATCGCACCCAGTTCGAGCATGTTCCTGCGCAAAACCTTGGCGTCGAGGATCAGCGGGATCTGCTTGCCATAGCCCAGCATGAACAGCAGCGGAAAGCCCCACAATGTTGCCGCAGCGCCGCGCAGGAACAGCACCTCATAGGGCGGCAGTCCCGCGGTTGCGAGTTTCATCATCGTGTCGTTGACGATGTAGGACCCGGTCGAAACGACCATGAACAGCGGGCCTCGTATGGCAGTCGGGATGAAATGCATCGGCCTACGAAATCAGACCGGCGCCAGGGCGGCAATGGGCCAGATCCGGCTGTAAATCCGTCAAAGCCGTCAGCCGCAGCCGCAACCATTCCATTTGCCCTTGTTCGTTCCTATATCCGCGCCACATTCTCCGAAACCGGATCACGCGTTCGGGCGGGCGAGCGCGCTCGGCGACAAGGCACTTGTGTTTTTCGGCCTTAGTCGCTAATCGCCCCGCATTCGACTGAACTGAAGGTCCAGGCCGTCCCCAGGCCGTCCAAGGAAAGAGACTATGGCAAAAGGTAAATTCGAGCGCACTAAGCCTCATGTGAACATTGGCACGATTGGTCACGTCGATCATGGCAAGACGTCGCTGACGGCGGCGATCACCAAGTATTTTGGCGAATACAAGCGCTACGACCAGATCGATGCGGCGCCGGAAGAGAAGGCGCG
>NZ_JAMYRK010000047.1:0-46007 GCF_040321335.1 Mesorhizobium sp. M0437 | reverse complement strand
GCCAAAGTTCCCATCAGCCATCGCATCAAGAAATGCGCCTGGAACGACGACTATCTCATCAATGCCATCACTCATATGCGATAGCCCTGCCCTCGTGGGGGAGATGTCCGGCAGGACAGAGGGGGGCGCGACGGAACGCAATCATCTCGGAAGCACTCTCCCCGCCGCTCGCCTCAAAACACCGTCCGCGAGCGCAGTGCGGCGGCCAGCGTGCCTTCGTCGAGATAATCGAGTTCGCCGCCGACCGGAACACCGTGCGCCAGGCGCGTCACCTTGATGTCGAAGCCGGAAAGCTGGTCGGTGAGGTAGTGCGCGGTGGTCTGGCCCTCGACCGTGGCGTTGACGGCGAGGATCACTTCCTTGACTTCGCCGCCGGCGACGCGGTCGACCAGCGAACGGATGTTGAGCTCATCAGGACCAATGCCGTCGAGCGGCGACAGCGTACCGCCGAGCACATGGTAGCGCACGTTCATGGCTGTCGCCCGCTCCAGCGCCCAAAGGTCGGCCACGTCCTCGACGACGATGAGCATAGTGGGGTCGCGGCGGGGGTCGGTGCAGATCATGCATGGATCCGAGGTATCGACATTGCCGCAGGTCGAGCAGATGCGCACCTTGTCGACCGCCTCGCCCATGGCGGCGGCGAGCGGCGCCAGCAGCTGTTCCTTCTTCTTGATGAGGTGGAGTGCTGCGCGCCGTGCCGAACGCGGACCGAGCCCCGGCACCTTGGCCAGCAGCTGGATCAGGCGTTCGATCTCGGGACCGGCGATTCGCTTCGACATCGCACCGGTTTAGGATTTTTCAACGCGTTTTGGAACTCTGCTGAGGCGGGCGACCGAGCAATCGCTTCAGGCTTGAATTCGCCCGTCACCCTTTTCCGGGCGTTGGCGCTGCCCCTCACCCGCCTGCCGGCGACCTCTCCCCGTATAGTGACGGGGAGAGGAACGCTCTTATCGACGGTTTCGCCAATCATCATCGTTGCAGAATGTACGCCAGGATTGCGGCCGTCCCACTTCTCCCCGTCACTATACGGGGAGAAGTGCCCGGCAGGGCGATGAGGGGCGGCGCCGACTCCTCGTATTTGTCCGAAGCGACTGCAAGCCACTAGGGCCCTCAGTTTTCTTCCAGTGGCCGGGTCTGGCCGGCGATCATCGCGCCGATGGCGTCGGTGTTCTCGGGCGTCGCCTCGAACGACATTGTCGGCTCTGCCGGCACGGCCTGGAAGGAGGTGACAGGCCGCTCGCTCACGGTTCCGCCAAAACGGGCCGCATCCGGCTCCTGCATTGGTTCCTGCAGCGCCACAAGCATCGGCTTCTCCGCCGTCGTCTTCTCCGGGGTCGCCTTTCCGGCGGTCACCCTTGTCTGCTTTGCCGGCAGCGATGCTGCGGCGGTCACATAGGTTGCCTTGGCGAATGTCGGCTTGACCTCGCGAGCCGGCTCCGCCGAGGCGACAAGTATGGCCTGAGCGGCAGGCGCTTGCGGCTTGGCCTGGGCCATGGCGACCACCGGCTCGTCCGGCAGCGGCTGCCAGTTGCGGCCGCGCTTTTCATAGAAGGCATTGCCGCCGGCGACCATGGTGTAGTGCATGTTCTTGTAGGGGAAGCGCAGGCCGGCGGTGTGGAAGAACATGGTATTCTTCAGCTTGGCTTTGCGCTCGCCCTTGAGCACCGCCTCGGCGGCTTCCTCGACGTCGGGCATCGCCTTCGAATTCATCGGCCGTGTCATGACGCCCGGCGCGAACTGCCCGCGCTCGCCGACGACCTGGCAGATGGTGTTGCCGTGATTGCCGGACCGCAACCGGTTCATCACCACCGTGCCGACCGCAATCATGCCGTCACGGCTCGACCGGTTGGACTCGAAGAACATTGCCCGCTCCAGGCATTCCTTCTCCTTCGGCGTGGAATTGTAGGAGCGCGAGCTCAGGAAACTCGGCGTAATGGCATCGGTCAGGCTGGACATGCCGTGCGAGGCGGTCTGACTGCAAGCGGCCAAAAACAGCGGCGAGATAACGACGCCGAGCCGCAACGGCGTCTTCCATCGGGTAGAGATCAACAGGTGTCCCCTCAATTCTGCTGCCAGCCCGCCCCTGGTTGCGGCAAGAATGAGACACTTTCAGGCAAAAAGATGGCTAAAGCGTTATTAAGTGTGGGGAGTTGCCTAATAGACACAGCTGGCGGTGGAGCGAGCACTGGGCCGCTGCACTCTTCGGCCACTGTAACGGCATACCGATTGACTAGCGCGTCGCGTTCGACCGGCTTATGCGACGCGCTTTAGGTTCTTGTTTTGATGCATGTCGTTATCGCAAAACCGCTGCACACTTTTGCGCGACATGCACTAGCCTTAGAACGGCAGTTTCATTCCCGGCGGGATCGGTAGGCCCGCGGTCAGCGCCCTGGTCTTCTCCTGCATGATCTGCTCGACCTTGGTCCTGGCGTCGTTGTGGGCAGCGAGAAGCAGGTCCTCGAGAATCTCGACCTCGTCCTCCTTGAACAGCGCCGGGTCGATCTTCAGCGACTTCATCTCGAATTTGCCGGTCAGCGTCACGCTGACCAGGCCGCCGCCGGCCTGCCCGGTGGCTTCCAGCGTGGCGATCTCATCCTGCATGGCCTGGAACTTGGCCTGCATTTCCTTTGCCTTGCCCATCATGCCGAGAAGGTCTTTCATCGCACTGTCCTTTGCAGCTGGTCCAGGTTGTTCAGGTTTCGTCGTCGTCGGCCGGCGGCTCGACCGGCACTTCGGCCTCGTCGGCTTCCGGCGCATCGGGAATGCGCACGTCGATGATCTTGGCACCGGGAAAGCGCGCCAGGATGGCGGCGACCGTCGGGTCGCTCTTGGCATCGAGGAAGGCGTTTTCGCGCTTTGTCGATTCCATCTCGGCCAAGGTCTGGCCGCCCTCGTCCTTCGACAGCGACACCAGCCAGTTGCGGCCCGTCCAGGCGCGCAGCTTGGCGGTCAAATCATTGAGCAACATCTTCGGCGCATCGTCGGTCAGGCTGACGTCGATACGACCGGGCTCGATGCGCACCAGGCGCACGCAACGCTTCACCAGCACCTTGAAGGCCATGTCGCGCTGGGCGTCGGCAAGGGCGATAATGTCGGCCAGCGATTTCACCGGCACCGGCGACGCCTCGACCGCCGGCTCCGGCGGAGCAACGAAGTTGGTCGGCACGGGCTCGGCCTCGACCAGGCGCATCGTCTCGACCAGGCGCATTGTCTGGGCGCCGCCATTGGACGTCGGCATCCGCGCCTGCGCCACGGCGCCGGCACCACCGCCTGCAGGCGCATGGTTTGCGGGGCCGGGGCTTGCCGGCGTGCCATTCGCGCGCGGCGCGGCACCCGGCAGTGTACCGCCGTTCTCCAGCGATTTCAGCGCCTCGTCCAGCGTCGGCAGGTCGGCGGCATGGGCCAGCCGGATCAGCACCATCTCGGCGGCGCTGACCGGGCGGTTGGAGGTCTGCACCTCGGGAATACCTTTCAAGAGGATCTGCCACGTCCGCGACAGCACCTTGACCGACAGCGTGCTGGCGAAATCGGCGCCGCGCCGGCGCTCGTCCTCGGACAGCGAGGCGTCGTCGATGGCAGCCGGCACGAAACGCAGACGGGTGACCAGATGATTGAACTCGGCAAGGTCGGTCAGCACCGCGGCAGGATCGGCGCCGGTATCGTACTGGGCACGGAATTCGGCAAGTGCGGCGGCGACGTCGCCCTTCATGACATGTTCGAACAGGTCGACGATGCGGGCACGGTCGGCAAGGCCGAGCATAGCACGCACCGCTTCGGCGCTGACCGCGCCGCCGCCATGGGCGATCGCCTGGTCGAGGATGGACTGCGCATCGCGCATCGAGCCTTCGGCCGCGCGCGCGATCATCGCCAGCGCATCGTCTTCGACTTCGATGCCCTCCAGACGGGCTATCCTGGCAAGGTCGGCCTTGATCATTGCCGCATCGATGCGCCTGAGGTCGAAACGCTGGCAGCGCGACAGGACGGTGATCGGCACCTTGCGGATTTCGGTGGTGGCGAAGATGAACTTGACGTGCGGCGGCGGCTCTTCCAGCGTCTTCAGCAGGCCGTTGAAGGCCTGGTTGGAAAGCATGTGCACTTCGTCGATGATGTAGACCTTGTAGCGCGCCGACACCGGGGCGTAGCGCACACGCTCGATGATGTCCCTGATGTCGTCGATGCCGGTATGCGAGGCGGCGTCCATCTCGATGACGTCGACATGCCGGCCTTCCATGATCGCCTGGCAATGCTCGCCGAGCACGGCAAGGTCGACGGACGGCTGGTCGACGGTCGATGTTTTGTAGTTCAGGGCCCGCGCGAGTATGCGCGCGGTCGTCGTCTTGCCGACGCCACGCACGCCGGTCAGCATCCAGGCCTGGGCGATGCGGCCGGTGGCAAAGGCATTGGTCAACGTGCGGACCATCGGCTCCTGGCCGATCAGTTCGGAGAAATTCGACGGTCGGTATTTGCGCGCCAGCACGCGGTAGGCGGCAGGCTTGTCCAATTTCCCGGCCTCGTTTCCGGCTTCGCTCATTCGCCCGTTAAGCTCCAAGGGCTGCCACTGGAGGCGGCCGATTCCTGCGCATAGTTTCGCCCGCGCGGCTTGGCGCCGTCAATGTCGGGGTAAAAGGCGAAGAGGCGGGAGGCTGGAACAATGACCCGTTCCGGGCTCGTTAGGGCTGCTTCCTTCCGGACCTGACCCGGTTGGCGAGTGGACCGTCCACCACCAACCTCCCAACCTCCATATCGGCAATCCGGCGATGAAATGCAAGTGCGGATGATAGGGTCCTTGAGCGATGGCGAAAGCTGAAACCAAAAACCCGCCTCGGCGGGCGGGTCGTTGGTGCGAATAATCACCATAGCGAGATTAGTAGCATAGCTGCCGGCACAAAGCAAGAACAAAATGTGGCCGCGATCAAAATCGTCAATCTCGGCGGGGCAGCGCCAAGCTGATGCAATTTGCCCGGGCCTCACTTCTTCGCGCACAATCAGCGCCGCGACGGCCAATGTTGGTTGCTGCCCCTTGCGGCCCTTCGGAAGCCGCTCTAGCGTCGATGGAGTTCAAAAAACGTCAAAAAGTGAGGGAAACGCCGATGCTGCCGGGCCTCAAGGCCGGATTCACGCTTGACGCCCAGCTGGAAGCCGACAGCGAACAGCTGATGTGGCTCGGCCTGTGCGAATTGCGCGTCATGAAAGACCGCCGCTGGCCATGGCTGCTGCTGGTGCCGCAGCGGCCGGGCATCGAGGAAATCCACGACATGACGCCGCTGGACCAGGCGATGCTGACCTTCGAGACCAACATGGTGGCGCTGGCGCTGAAGCGGGTGACCGGCTGCACCAAGATCAACACCGGCGCACTCGGCAACATCGTGCGCCAGCTGCATGTACACGTCATTGCGCGCTCGGAAGGCGATCCCGGCTGGCCTGGCCCGGTGTGGGGGCACGGCCTGCGCGAGCCCTATCAGCGCTCCGACCTTCGCAAGTTTGCGGAAAAGATCAAGGCAGCGTTATAAGCCTCTCCGTGTCCACCTTGAACCTTCCCGAGTCTGCATGAGCTTTCGCCTGTTTGACGCGCCCTTGCGCGAGCCGAGCCAGTTCGTCGGCTTCGCCGGCAACGTTATCGACCGGCAGTCCGAAAACCGCGCCGACGATTCCGTCGAAAAGGCACTCGCCGATCCCTCGGCGCGGCTTTTGCTGATGCGTGGCGGCCGGCTCTATTTGAAGCTTGCGCAAGGCGCATTCGACCCTTGGTTCGGCGTGGCCGAATGCCGGCCGCTCGAAGCATCGCTCGAAAACGGCGTCCTGCTCGGTTTTTCCGAAAGCGGCCCGGTGCTGGCGGTGCCGGCCGGGGTCGAGCCCGAGCAGCTTCCCGAGACGATCAAGGCGATCGACTATCGCTCGGTCTATATGCAGGGGCTGATCGACGAAGCGGCGGCCGGCGCGCTGGCGCAAGGGGCGGCGCTGCTCGCCTGGCATGCCAGCCATCGCTTCTGCAGCAAATGCGGCACCGAAGCCGCGATGCGGGCGGGCGGTTACAAGCGGCATTGCCCGGCCTGCGGTACGGAGCACTTTCCGCGCACCGACCCGGTGGCGATCATGCTGACGGCAACACGCGAAAAATGCCTGCTCGGCCGCGGCCGGCATTTCGGGCCCGGCATGTATTCGGCGCTCGCCGGTTTCATCGAGCCGGGCGAGACGATCGAGGCGGCGGTGCGCCGCGAAACGCTGGAGGAAGCCGGCATCAGGCTCGGCCGCGTCGTCTACCACGCCAGCCAGCCCTGGCCGTTTCCCTATTCGCTGATGATCGGCTGCTTCGGCGAACCGCTCAACGACGATATCCAGCCCGACCTCAACGAGCTGGAAGATTGCCGCTGGTTCTTTCGCGACGAGGTGCTCTCGATGGTGGCCCGCGAGCATCCGGGCGGCCTGGTGACACCGCCGAAGGGGGCGATCGCCTATAACCTCATCCGCGCCTGGGCTGACAGCGCGTGACACGAAGACATCGCAGGAGCAAAAAATGATCCGTCACACCGTCGTGTTCACGCTGAAACACCCGCCGCATTCGCTCGAGGAAAAACGGTTCCTCGCCGACGCCAAGAGGATTCTCACGGCGATAAAGGGCGTCACGCATTTCGAGCAGTTGCGGCAGGTCAGTCCCAAGAACGACTACCGCTTCGGCTTCTCGATGGAGTTTGCCGATCAGCGGGCCTATTCCGGCTATAACGACCATCCCGACCACGTCGCCTTCGTCCGCGACCGCTGGATCCCCGAGGTCGAGGCGTTTATGGAGATCGACTACGTGCCGCTCGGCTGGGGCTGAGACTGGAAAGCGGCGCTCTAAAAAATTAATACCCGGCGTCGCGATCCACTACATTTTCCAGCGCTTCGCCGCGCTCGAAAGCATCCATCTGACGCAGCATGATCGGCGCCAGGTGGACCGGATCGGAGGTTGCCGCCGCGTGCGGCGTCACGAACACTTTGGGGTGGCTCCATAGCGGGCTGGTCTTCGGCAGCGGCTCGACCTCGAAAACGTCGAGGCTGGCTTCCTTCAGCGTGCCGTCGTCCAGCGCGCGCAAAATGTCGGCGTCCTTCTGCAGCCTGCCGCGCCCGGCATTGATCAGCACTGAGCCGCCGAGCCCGTTGCGCTTGCGCAGCTCCTTCAGCACGCTGTGGTTGATGATGCCGTGCGTCTGCGGCGTCAGCGGCAGCAGCACCACCAGGATATCGGTGGCGTTGAGGAACGGGATCAGGCCGGCCTCGCCCGCGTAAGTCGAGACACCTTGCATCGGCCGGTCGCTGCGCGACCAGCCATTGACGGGAAAGCCGAGCGACAACAGCACCGATGCCGCCGCGCGGCCAAGCGTGCCGAGCCCCATAATGCCGACCGAGATGTCGCTGGCCGGCCGCTGCTGCGGTTCATGCCAGATCTTCTTCTGCTGCTGGGCGCGGTAGAGCATGCCCTGGCGATGGTGGTCGAGCACCCGCCAGACGACGTATTCGGTCATGTACTGGGTCAGGTTGTCGGCCACCACCTTGACGACCGGTACGTCGGGCAAGGTGGGATCGGCGAAGATGTGGTCGACGCCGGCGCCGATCGAGAAGATGGCGCGCAGATTGGGCAGCGACGACAACAGGTTCGGCCGCTGTTTCCACACCACCGCATAGGTGATCGAGGGATCGCCGGCGCCGTTCGGCTCGAGCACCACCTCGCGCTCCGCCGACAGCAGTTCGCGCCAGCGCAGCGGATGAATACCGGTGAGGGCAAGCAGGATGCGGCCTTTTTCCATTGCGGATTGTTTTTCCCTTTTTACCAACAGCGTTCGCGTCCCGACGCGCAAGGCGCGGCTGCGTTTTGATTTTGTGCATGATCTCTGGCGAAAATCTACTCGCTGACGATGCCGACCGGCGCCGTTTCGATCTTGAAGGCGGCCGAGATCAACGCCTTTGTATAGTCGGTCCGCGGTTTGCCAAAAATCTGTTCGGAAGGACCGGCCTCGACGATCCTGCCATTGCGCATGACGATGACTTCGTTGGCGAGCGCGCGGATGACCCTCAGATCGTGGCTGATGAAGAGGTAGGCGAGGTCGTGCTTGGCCTGCAGGCTGCGCAAGAGGTCGACGACCTGCGCCTGCACGCTCATGTCGAGCGCCGAGGTCGGCTCGTCCAGCATGACGAAACGCGGGTTGAGCACCATGGCGCGCGCGATGGCGACGCGCTGGCGCTGGCCGCCGGAGAATTCGTGCGGATAGCGGTTGCGCGTCGCCGGATCGAGGCCGACTTCCTTCAGCACGTCGACGACACGCTCGTCGCGCGCATCAGGCGACAGCTTCGGCTCATGGATCTTCAACCCTTCCTCGATGATCTCGGCGACCGACATGCGTGGACTGAGCGAACCGAACGGATCCTGGAAGACGATCTGCAACTCGCGCCGCAACGGCCGCATTTCGTTGAAGGACAGCTGATCGATGCCGCGTCCGTTGAACTGGATGTTCCCGGTCGACGAGATCATCCTGGCCAGCGCCAGGCCGAGCGTCGTCTTGCCTGAGCCGGATTCGCCGACGACGCCAAGCGTCTGACCGGCCCGTACGGTGACGTCGATGCCGTCGACCGCCTTCACATTGTCGACGGTGCGCCGGAAGAAGCCCTTCTTGATCGGGAACCAGACCTTGACGTCCTTGCCGACCATCACCGGCTTGGCGGCCTGGTTGGCCGCCGGCGGCTTGCCTTTCGGCTCGGCGGCAAGCAGATGCCGCGTGTAGGCGTGCTGCGGATTGGCGAATATCTCGTTGGTCGGGCCGGTCTCGACGATCTTGCCCTTGGTCATCACGCAGACCCGGTCGGCGATCTTCCTGACGATGCCGAGATCGTGGGTGATGAACAGCATCGACATGTTCTTGCGGCTTTTCAGGCCGGCCAGCAATTCGAGGATCTGCGCCTGGACGGTGACGTCGAGCGCCGTCGTCGGCTCGTCGGCGATCAAAAGTTCAGGCTCGTTGGCCAGCGACATGGCGATCATGACGCGCTGGCGCTGGCCGCCGGAAAGCTGGTGCGGATAGGCGTCAAGCCGCTTCTCCGGCTCGCGGATGCCGACCTCGTGCAGAAGTTCCAGCGTGCGCGCCTTGGCTTTGCGATCGCCCAGGCCCTGATGCAGCTTCAATACCTCGACGATCTGCTGCTCGATCGTATGCAGCGGGTTGAGCGAGGTCATCGGCTCCTGGAAGATCATGGTGATCTTGTTGCCGCGCACGCGGCGCAGGTCTCTCTCGTCGGCGGCAAGCAGGTCGGCGCCGAGGAACAGTATCCTTCCCGACGGGTGGCTGGCGGTCGGATAGGGCAGCAGCTTCAGCACCGACAGCGCGGTGACCGACTTGCCGGAGCCGGATTCGCCGACCAGCGCCACCGTCTCGCCCTTGGCAAGGTCGAAGGAAATATGGTCGACGGCGATCGACTGGTCGCCGGCTTGCGTGAAGGCGACGCTGAGATCCTGGACCGAAAGCAGCGGGGTGTCGCTCATCTGAACGTCTTGCGCGGATCGAAGGCGTCGCGCGTGGCCTCGCCGACGAAGACCAGCAGCGACAGCATCAGCGAGATGACGACGAAGCCGGAAATGCCGAGCCAGGGCGCGTTGAGGTTGCGCTGTGCCTGCTTCAACAGTTCACCGAGCGAGGCGGAGCCGGGCGGCAGGCCGAAGCCGAGATAGTCGAGCGAGGTCAGCGTCGAGATCGAGCCGCTGAGCAGGAACGGCAGGAAGGTCAGCGTCGCCACCATGGCGTTGGGCAGCAGATGCCGGAACATGATGGTGACGTTGGACACGCCGAGCGCGCGCGCCGCATTGACATATTCGAAGTTACGGGCGCGCAGGAACTCGGCCCGCACCACGCCGACCAGTGCCACCCAGGAGAACAGCAGCATCAATCCGAGCAGGATGAAGAAGCCGGGCGGCAGGATGGCGGCAACGATCAGGAGCAGATACAGCACCGGGATCGCCGACCAGATCTCGATGAAGCGCTGGAACAGAAGATCGGTCCAGCCGCCGAAATAGCCCTGCAGAGCGCCGGCCGCCACGCCGATCAGCGCCGAGCCGGCAGTCAGGATCAGGCCAAACAGCACCGAGATCCTGAAGCCGTAGATGACGCGCGCCAGCACGTCGCGGGCCTGGTCGTCGGTGCCCAGCCAGTTCCAGTTGCCGACGTTGCAATTGGGGTCTGCCTCGCCTTTCGGATACTGGTTGCAGCGCGTCTTCTTGTCGTAGAGCCAGGACGGCTTGGTCGGTGCTGCTTCGGGAATAGCGTTGTTGACGGTCTGGTAGGAGTAGCGCACCGGCGGCCAGACCATCCAGCCATTGGCGTTGATCTCGTCCTGGATGACCGGGTCGCGGTAGTCGGTGACCGCATAGAAGCCACCGAACTTCTCCTCGGGATAGGCGACCAGGACCGGAAACAGGATCTCGCCCTTGTAGGAGGCGATGATCGGCTTGTCGTTGGCGATCAGTTCGGAAACCAGCGACAGCACGAACAGGAACAGGAAAATCCACAATGACCAGTAGCCGCGCCGGTTGGACTTGAAGTTCTGCAGGCGCCGCTGGTTGAGCGGCGACAGAAAGGGCCGCGCGATCCGAGCCGGCGCCGTTTCGGCCATGGTCCGCGCCATCAGACGTCTCTCCGCTCGAAATCGATGCGCGGATCGACCCAGGTATAGATCAGATCGGACAGCAGCCCGACGAACAGGCCAAGCAGCGAGAAGATGTAGAGATTGGCGAAGACCACCGGATAGTCGCGCTGCACCACCGAGTTGAAACCAAGCAGGCCGAGGCCGTCGAGCGAAAAGATGTTCTCGATCAGCAGTGACCCGGTGAAGAATGCCGAGATGAAGGCACCGGGAAAACCGGCGATGACGATCAGCATGGCGTTGCGGAAGACGTGGCCATAAAGCACCTGCCGCTCCGACAGGCCCTTGGCGCGGGCGGTGACCACATATTGCTTGCGGATTTCCTCGAGGAAGGAATTCTTGGTCAAAAGCGTCGTCGTGGCGAAGGCCGACAGCACCAGCGCCGTCAGCGGCAGGGTCATATGCCAGAAATAGTCGACGATCCGCTGCGGCCAGGACAGCTGGTCCCAATTGTCGGAGGTGATGCCGCGCAGCGGAAACCAGTCCCAGAACGAGCCGCCGGCAAACAGAACCATCAGCAAGATGCCGAACAGGAAGCCCGGAATCGCGTAGCCGACGATGACGACGCCGCTGGTCCAGACGTCGAAAGTGGAGCCGTCCTTGACCGCCTTGCGGATGCCGAGCGGGATCGAGATCAGGTAGGACAAAAGCGTGATCCACAGCCCGATCGAGATCGACACCGGCATCTTTTCCAGGATCAGGTCGAGCACCGATATGTCGCGGAAATAGCTGTCGCCGAAATCGAAGCGGAGATAGTTCCACAGCATCATGCCGAAGCGCTCGAGCGGCGGCTTGTCGAAGCCGAACTGCTTCTCCAGCTTCTTGATGAATTCCGGATCGAGCCCTTGCGCGCCGCGGTATTTCGAGCCGACGTCGCCGGCGACATCGACATTGGCGCCGCCCGCATCGCCCCCGCCGCCGCCAAGGCGATTGCTGCCGCCCTGGTTGGTCAGCCTGGCGATGACCTGCTCGACCGGCCCGCCTGGAGCAAACTGGATGACGGCAAATGACACCGCCATGATACCGAACAGGGTCGGGATCATCAAAAGGATGCGGCGCAATATGTAGGCGCCCATCAGGCTTTACCCTCCTTGAGGACGACCATTGTGTCTGAAGGTGCCCCTAAGGCAATCGCCCCAGGCCAATTGCCGAAGACGGTGCCGCCCTTCATTGTCCTGCCGGACATTTCTCCCCGTATAGTGACGGGGAGAAAGGGGCTGGCCGTAGTCTCGGCGCTTCTATTGCGACGCTTATGATCGGCGAAACCATCGATGAAAGCGCCCCTCTCCCCGTCGCTATACGGGGAGAGGATGCCGGCAGGCAGGTGAGGGGCGGCGCCAGCGCTCGCAAGAAATTCAGGCTTTGCCAATCTTTGCCGCCTTGTCTTTATCGAACCACCACAGCGTCTCGACCGGAAAGTCGTAATCCGGCTTTTGAGCGGGAAAGCCGAACATGTCCCAGAAGGCTGCCCGGTGATTCGCCAGATGATATGTTGGAATCCAGTCTAGCCGCGCGCGCAAGACCCGATCGAGCGCGTTGAGCGCGGTGACGAGTTCGATCCGGCTCTGCGCCTTGCCGGCTGCCTCGATCAGCGCGTCGATGGCTTTGCTTTCCGTACCCGGATAGTTGCGCATCCCCGGCGTTTTCGCCATCCGGGAAGCATAGAGGATCTCCAAACCATCGGCGGTTGGCGTCGCTCCGATCGACCATGCGAGCATGTTGAAGTCGAAGTCGAAATTGCTCTGCCGCGCTTCAAACTGCGCCGAATCGACCTGCCGGACCGAAGCGTCGATGCCGATCGCCTTCATATTCTCGGACCACGGAAGGAAGATGCGAACGAGGCCATCGTCCTCGGCCAGCATTTCCACCCGCAGCCGGTCGCCCTTGTCATTGACGACGAAATTGCCCGTTCGCTTCCAGCCGGCTTCGGCAAGCAGTCTCGAAGCCTCGCGCAGCAGCTTGCGGTCGTGGCCCGAACCGTCGGAGAGGGGTTGCATCACCGGATCGCCGAAGGTCTCCGGCGGCAACTCGGCTCGAAACGGCTCCAGCAGTTTCAATTCCTGGGGTGAGGGCAGGCCCTTGGCCTTGTAGTCCGACCGCTCGAAGTTCGATTGCGAACGCTCGTAGGAGTCGAAAAACAGAACCCGCCTGGTCCATTCGAAGTCGAAGCAATAGGCGATTGCCTGTCTCACGCGAATGTCGCGGAACTGCGGACGGCGCTGATTGAGTGCGACAGCCTGCATGGATGGCGTTTTCTCGCCGGGAAATTCGCGTTTGACGACCCTGCCATCCTTCAGCGCTGGAAAGTCGTAGCCGGTCGCCCATACCCGCGCAGTGAACTCCTCGCGAAAATGCGTATCCCCTTTCTTGAACGCTTCAAACGCTGCCTGGCGATCAAGGTAGAAATCGATACGGATGCGGTCGAAATTATTAAGCCCGCGGTTCACGGCCAGATCGCGGCCCCAATAATCGGCGACGCGTTCATATTCGATGGTCTGCCCGGCCACCACCCGCCCCATTCGGTACGGCCCGGAACCGAGCGGTGGGGTCATCGTCGAGGCGTCGAAATCATTGGCCGTGTAGAAGGCTTTGGACACGATCGGCATTACGACGATCGCGAGGATATTCTGCGCCGACTGTTGGCCGTTGAAGGTAAGGCTGACTGTAAGCGGATCGATTGCGACCGCATCCGTCATGTGCCGCAGCGCTTGGGAAAGGTTCGGATGTCCCCGATCTTTGTAGAGGTTCAAGGCGAAGGCAACGTCCTCGGCGGTCAGCGGCGAGCCGTCATGGAAACGCGCTTGTGGCCGCAGGCTGAAGCGGAAGCCGTTGCGGTCCTGCGACAAGGTAACGGATTCGGCAAGCTGGCCGTAGACCGCATCCGGCTCATCGACTGCCCTTGCCATCAGCGAATCGAAACAGAGTTCGGTGCGCGGCGGCGAATCCCCTTTCAACACCAGCGAGTTCAGCGTGTTGAAAGTCAGGAAGCTCTGATTGAGGGTGGAGTTCGGCGGGGCGAAATTCATCCGGCCGCCCTTGGGAGCGTCCGGATTGACATAGTCGAAATGCGCGAAATCCGGAGGATATTTGAGATCGCCGAAGGCCGACAGGCCGTGCAGTTTCACGCCGGTCGGGATCGTGGCGAAAGCCCGGCCGGGCAGCAGCGCCGCGGCCGCGGCGGCACCGCCCAGGGCGAGGAAGTCGCGACGGGGCAGCACCGCCATCAATTGCCACTCTTGTATTTGGCCGCCAGCGCCTTTTCCTTGACCGGATCGATCCACCAGGAATTCTGGTCGACGCCGCTATAGGCGGGCTGCTTCTCCGGCATACCGAACTTGTTCCAGTAGGCGAGCCAGACCACGGCACGGTAATATTGCGGCACGACATAGTAGTTCCACAGCAGCACCCGGTCGAGCGCATGGGTGGCGGCAACCAGATCGTCGCGGTCGGTGGCAAAGATGATGCGGTCGACCAGCGCATCGACGACCGGATTCTTGATGCCGGCGTAATTGCGCGATCCCGGCGAATCGGCGGCCTTGGAACTCCAGAAATCGCGCTGTTCATTGCCAGGAGAGTCCGACTGCCCGAGTATCGAAGTGACCACGTCAAAGTCGAAGTGAGTGACTCGGTTGATATACTGGGTTTGGTCGATCAGGCGCAGCGTTGCGTCGACGCCGATCTTGCGCAGATTGGCGATGTAGGGGCTGGCGATGACCTGGTCGGTGTCGTTCCAGCCGAGGATTTCGAACTTGCATGGCTCGCCGGTCTTGGCGTTGACCATCTTGCCGCCCTTGATGATCCAGCCTGCCTTGGCGAACAGATCGACCGCGGTTTTCAGGTATTTGCGCTCAGCCTGCGGGTTGTCGTAGACCGGCAGCTTGAATTCCTGGGTAAAGACTTCAGGCGGCAGCTTGTCACGGTACTGCTCGAGGATTTCGAGTTCCTTGCCTTGCGGCAGGCCGCTCGACGCCAGTTCGGTGCCCTGGAAATAGCTGCTGGTGCGGGTGTTGGAACCGAAGAACAGGGTCCGGTTCATCGTCTCGAAATCGAACGGATACATCAGCGCGGCGCGCACCAGGCGATCCCTAAACAGCGGGCGCCTGGTGTTGAGCATGAAGGCCTGCATCGGTTCGGGCGACGCGGTCTTGAATTCCTTCTTGATGACGTCGCCGGCCTTGACCGCCGGGAAGTCATAGGCCGTGTTCCAGCGCCTCGAACTGTTCTCCGGCTTGATGTCGTCCAGCCCGCCCTTGGTGAAGGCCTGCCAGGCGGCATTGTCGTCGAGAAAATAGGTGAAACGCTGCCTGTCGAAATTCTCACGGCCAATTTTCACCGGCAGCTTGGCCGCCCAGTAGTCCGGCACGCGCTGCCAGATGATTTCGGACCCCGGCTTGAAGCTGGCGATCTTGTAGGCGGCCGAGCCGAGCGGCGGCTCCTGCGTCGGCTTTGTGACGTCGCGCTTCCTGCCGTTGGCGTCGGTACCTTCCCACCAGTGCTTCGGCAGCACGACGAGACCGCCGAGAATCTGAGGTAACTCCCGATTGCCCTTCTGGTTGAAATGGAACTCCACCTCGCGATCGGAGATCGCAACCGCGTCGGTGACGTTCTCGAAATAACGGCTGTACATCGGGCTGTTGGCCTTCAGCACCTGGAACGACCAGATCACATCGTCGGTCGTTATCGGCTGGCCGTCATGCCATTTCGCCCGCGGATCGAGCCTGTAGGTCGCCGAGGAATAGTCGGCCGGGTATTTGTAGGCATCGGCGATCAGCGGATGGTTGACGCTGCCCTCGTCGGTCGCCTGCTCCATCAGCGTGTCGTAGAGCAGGCCGCCGCCGAACTGCGCGAAGCCGGCGGCCGGCGAACCCTGCACGACATAGGGGTTGAAGCTGTCGAACGTGCCGAGCACCACTGAGTTCACTGTGCCGCCCTTCGGCGCATCCGGAGTGACGTAGTCGTAGTGCTGGAAATTGTCGCCATATTTGGATTCGCCGATCAGCGACGAGGTCGTGCGCCATTCGTCCGCAAAGGCCGCCTGCAGGCCGCCGGCAAAGGCAGCCAGCATCAGCACCGATTTCAGAAGCGTCCGCGCTCGGCCAACCGTCATGCGTTCTCCTCTTCGCGATATAGCGCCGTCACCATAGCGTCTGGGCCCAATCTAGATCATTTGGCGGCGCTGAAAACCGCAACCGAGGGGCTTTGTCGTCGCATATGCATTTTTCCTAACGAAAAAGCCGGGCTGAACCCGGCTTTTTCAAGGATAATGTCATTACAGTTTTGTTATTTTGCGGGTGCCGCCGGGGCGGCTGGCGCCGCGCCTTCTGCCGGCTTGGCAGGGGCTGCACCTTCGGCCGGCTTGGCGGGCGCGTTTTCGGCCGAGGCGCCGGGCGCCGGCAGCGGCTTCGGATTGTCCGACAGCGTGCGCAGATAGGCGATGACGTTGGCGCGGTCCTCATCCTTCGGCAGGCCGGCGAAGCCCATCGCGGTGCCCTTCACGAACTTCTTCGGCGAGGTGATGAAGTGGTTGAGATTGTCGTAGGTCCACTTCTCGCTGCCGCCCTTGGAGAACTCCTTCATGCCGGCCGAATAGGCAAAGCCCTCATGCTCGGCGACCGGACGGTCGACGATGTCCCAGAGATCGGGCCCAACCTTGTTGGGGCCACCCTTTTCGCCGGAGTGGCAAGCCTGGCATTTCTTGAAGATGGCGGCGCCCGCTTCGGCGTTGGCGGTGGTCAGCAGCTCGGCGATCGGCTTCACGGCCGCGGCGGGAACGGCCGGGCCGCCTTCGGCGGGCTCGGTCGCCTCGATGGCGAAGCCGGGCTTTTCCGGCGCCGGCGAGGCAAACAGCGCGTCGGACACGATGCCAACGGAAAAGACGATGAACACCGTGCCGAGAAAGCCGGCGAGCAGCTTGTTGACTTCGTTGGAATCCATACGCCCCAGGCTCCCTTTTCCGGCGGACCGATCCGTCCACTCCGTCCGTCGGTATCGTGAACCACCCTGCGAGGCGGTCAAATCGCGCGGAAACTAGGTCTTTTGCTCCGGCGTTGCAACACCTATAAGGGCGCTGCCAGTGAGACCTTTTGCCACTTTTGTCCCCCTCTTTTTCGAGCCCCTGCCCGCCTCATGTCCACGCTCATCCTGATCCCGGCCCGCATGGCCTCGACCCGCCTGCCGGGCAAGCCGCTGGCCGACATTGCCGGCACTCCGATGATCGTCCACGTCGCTCGCCGTGCTGCCGATGCCGGGCTCGGCCGGGTCGTCGTCGCCACCGACACGCAGGGCGTTGCGGGGGCGGTGCGCGCGCATGGTTTCGAGGCGGTGATGACGCGGGCGGACCACGAAACCGGTTCCGACCGCATCTTCGAAGCGCTGACCATTCTCGACCCTGGCAACAGCGTCGAGACCATCGTTAATGTGCAGGGCGATCTGCCGACCATCGACCCCCTTGTTATCGGCGCCGCGCTGAAGCCTTTCGAGAACGCAGCGGTGGATATCGCCACGCTCTGCGTCGAGATCGTACGCGACGAGGAAAAGACCAATCCGAACGTCGTCAAGCTGGTCGGCTCGCCACTCTCGACGACGCGGCTCAGGGCGCTCTATTTCACCCGCGCCACCGCCCCTTGGGGCGAAGGCCCGCTCTACCATCATATCGGCCTCTATGCCTATCGCCGCGCCGCGCTCGAACGCTTCGTTGCGCTGAGGCCGTCGCCGCTGGAGCGCCGCGAGCGGCTGGAGCAGTTGCGGGCGCTTGAGGCCGGCATGCGCATCGATGCGGAGATCGTGCAGTCGGTGCCGCTTGGCGTCGACACGCCGGACGATCTCGAACGCGCCAGGGCGCTCCTTTCCGACTAAGAAATTCCCTCAATTCCCGAGACTCCGCGCATGCCTGAAAAGACCAACAAAATATCCTTCCAGGGCGAGCCGGGCGCCAATTCCGACACCGCCTGCCGCAACATGTTCCCGTCAATGGAGCCGTTGCCGTGCCCGACCTTCGAGGACGCCTTCAACGCCGTCGAGACCGGCAAGGCCGATCTGGCGATGATCCCGATCGAGAACACCATTGCCGGCCGCGTCGCCGACATCCATCATCTCTTGCCGGAATCGAAGCTGCACATCATCGGCGAATACTTTCTGCCGATCCACTTCCAGCTGATGGTGCTGCCCGGCGTCAGGCGCGACGAGATCAGGACCGTGCACAGCCACATCCACGCGCTCGGCCAATGCCGCAAATACATCCGCAAGAACGGCTGGAAGGCGACGGTGGCCGGCGACACCGCGGGCGCCGCCAAGATGGTCGCCGCGATGAAGGACCGCACCATGGCGGCGCTGGCGCCGGCGCTGGCCTCAACGCTCTACGGGCTCGACATCATCGAGGAGAATGTCGAGGACACCGACAGCAACGTCACCCGCTTCGTCGTGCTGACCAAGAACAAGCAATGGGCTGAACGTCCCTCGGCCGACGCCAGGATGATGACGACCTTCATCTTCCGCGTCCGCAATGTGCCGGCGGCGCTCTACAAGGCGATGGGCGGCTTCGCCACCAACGGCATCAACATGACCAAGCTGGAAAGCTACCAGCTCGGCGCGTTTACAGCGACGCTGTTCTACGCCGATATCGAGGGTCATCCCGACGATCCGCTGGTGAAGCTGGCACTCGACGAGTTGCGCTTTTTCTCGCGCGAAATGCGCATCCTCGGCGTCTATCCCGCCAGCGCCTCGCGCGAGCAGTGGAAGGTGGCGGATTAAGATCCGGTCAGGTCAGGCCGAGCTTGTTCCGTTTGGCCGGCTTGCCGCATTCGCGCCGGCTGATCGACCGGTTCATGGCGTCGATCTTGCCGCTTGCCTGGTCGGCGTCGCGTTTGGCTTTTGAGCGCATATCCGGCGTGAACGGGCCAAAGCCCGTCGCCGGGTTGGAGAACGACGGCTTGGCGTCCACCGGCAGATGATATTGCTGCGCCAGGCCGTTTCGTTGCGCCAGCAATTGATCGCAAGGCACCTTGTCAAATAGCAGCGAGGACTGGACGTTTTCGTCCTGCCGTTCGGACATCGAATTGCCGACGCAGCCGGCCATCGCCAGGCAAGATGCCAAGACCGTCATGTTCCAGCGCATGAACGTGCTCCTTGTCTTTCGCAGCTGCGGCTTCTCATGCGCAGCGGCAGAAGTCTTAGCCAGATTTTACGCTGCCGGAAAGCGAGCTTGCCACTACGGCCAGCCCTTCGACCGGTTGGCGGCGATCCTGCCGGATGATCGTTGCCTGCAGCGACAGGATCGAAAAGCCGTCGGCATCCAGAACCCGCTCTACATAGCCTTGCGAATGCGCGTAGCGGCGCGACGGCTGCAAGGCGAAGCCGGCGCTGTCAGACGATTCTCCGCTCGGGAGCGTCTCGACGGAGAACGCAAACAGACCGCCGCCGGCAAGCATTCCGGCAATCTTGTTCACCACCCTGTCGAGCGCGCCGGCATAGATGAACACATCGGCCGCCGTCACCAGATCGGCTTTCGGGCCAGAATAGCAAAAGTCCTGCAGGTCCGTCTTGACGAGCAGATCGTAGACGCCTTTGGCGCGCGCCTGCCTCAGCATGCCGGCCGAGATGTCGTAACCCTCCAGCCGGTCGGCGATCGGCCGCAGCCTCTGGCCCATGAGGCCGGTACCGCAGCCGAGATCGAGCGCCAGCGAAAACCGGCCCGGCCGTGCTGCCCGGATGGCGCGGTCGAGGCATTCGGGCAGACGGTAGCCGAGCCTGTCGACCAGTTCACCCTCGAAACTCCCGGCATAGTGGTCGTACAGCGTCTCGACGAAGGCGCTGGGCGGCGCCTGGGCCGCCGCCGCCCTGCCGATCAATTGCAGCTTGAGCACCGCGCCGAGCCTGTCCGCCGGGTCCAGCCGCAGCGCCGTCGTCCAGGCCTGCGCGGCACGATCGCGCGCGCCCGCCGCTTCCTGCATCTCGCCGAGGCGGAACCAGCCGGCTGGCCATTGCGGCGCCAGTTCGAGCGCGCCGAGCAGCAATTCCGCCGCTGCCGTATGATCGCCGGATGCATAAAGCATTTCGGCATAGTCGGCGCGGCGGTCGGCGGTCAAATCGCCGGACGAGGTCTGGAGCGGTTTCATGCGATCGGGTTCCGCCGGGTGTTTGCAGCCGGCTTGCGCTCTATGCTGGAGTCAGCAGTGACTTACAACAGGCTTCCCGCGCCGGAATTAGCGCCTATCTTGGGGCCATGCGCGCCAGCGACCTGCTTCATCCCCGGCCGGAAGGGCTGTATTGCCCGCCCGGCGATTTCTTCATCGACCCGGTGCGGCCGGTCAACCGGGCGCTGATCACACATGGCCATTCCGACCATGCCCGCTCCGGCCACCGCTCGGTGATGGCGACGCAGCAGACGCTCGACATCATGGGGCTGCGCTACGGCGACAGTTTTGCCGGAACGACGCAAGCCGCCGTGCTCGGCGAGACGATTGCGCTCGACGGCGTCACCGTCAGCTTTCACCCGGCCGGCCATGTGCTGGGCTCGGCCCAGATCAAGGTCGCGCACCAGGGCACGTGCATCGTCGCGTCCGGCGACTATAAACGCCAGAAGGACGCGACCTGCGAGCCGTTCGAGCCGCTCAAATGCGATGTCTTCATCACCGAGGCGACGTTCGGCCTGCCGGTGTTTCGGCATCCGCCCGATTCCGAAGAGATCGCCCGGCTGCTGAAATCGACCGAACAGTTTCCCGAGAGAACGCATCTGGTCGGCGCTTATGCGCTGGGCAAGGCGCAGCGCGTCATGCGGCTGCTGCGCGATGCCGGCTACGAAAAGCCGATCTACATCCACGGCGCGCTGGCCAAGCTCAGCGAATATTACCAGAGCCAGGGCATCGATCTCGGCACATTGGAACCGGCGACCGTCGAGACCGGCCAAAAAAGCGACTTTGCCGGCGCCATCGTCGTCGGCCCGCCATCCGCCTTCGCCGATCGCTGGGCGCGGCGTTTTCCCGATCCGATGTCGTGCTTCGCCTCAGGCTGGATGCGCATCCGCCAGCGCGCCAAGCAGGGCGGCGTCGAGCTGCCGCTGATCATCTCCGATCACTCCGACTGGGACGAGCTGACGGCGACGATCAAGGAGACCGGCGCCGAAGAAATCTGGGTAACGCATGGCCGCGAGGAGGCTCTGGTGCGCTGGTGCGAACTCGAAGGCATTGCCGCCAGGCCGCTGCATCTCGTCGGCTACGAGGACGAGGGCGATTGATGGTGTTTTTGGATCCAGCAATCGCCGGTACGGCGCTCTGCGGCAAGCCTTTCTCATTGGCGTCGCCCCTTCCATGAACCGCTTCGCCGAGCTTCTCGACCGGCTGGTGCTGACGCCGTCGCGCAACGGCAAGCTGACGCTGTTGACCGACTATTTCCGCAGCGTCGAGGATCCGGACCGCGGGCTGGCGCTGGCGGCCATTACCGGCGATCTGTCCATCGCCGCGGTCAAGCCGGCGATGCTGCGCACACTGGTGATCGAGCGCATGGATCCGGTGCTGTTCGGCTATTCCTACGACTATGTCGGCGACCTGGCCGAGACCGTGTCGCTGGTCTGGCCGCAAGCGCCGGTCGACGTTGCGAACCACGAGCCGACGCTGGCCGAGGTGGTGGCCAAGCTGCAGGCGGCGAGCCGTTCCGACGGGCCGCAGGTGCTGGCCCGGCTGCTCGACAGCGCCAGCACGTCGGCGCGCTTCGCCATCATAAAGCTGGTCACCGGCGGCCTGCGCATCGGCGTCTCGGCGCGGCTGGCCAAGCAGGCACTGGCCGATTTCGGCAAGGTCGATATCGCCGAGATCGAGGAACTCTGGCACGGGCTGACGCCGCCCTATATCGGGCTGTTCGCCTGGCTGGAGGGTAAAGCGGAAAAGCCCAGGAAAACGGCGCTGGCGCTGTTCAGGCCGGTGATGCTGTCGAATGCCGTCGGCGACGGCGACCTCGAAAGGCTCGACCCGGCCGACTACGCGGCCGAATGGAAATGGGACGGCATCCGCGTCCAGGCGGCTTGCGAAGGCGGCATTCGCCGGCTCTATTCGCGCACCGGTGACGACGTCTCCGGCGCCTTTCCGGATCTTGCCGAGGCGATGGATTTTTCAGGCGCCCTCGACGGCGAGCTTCTGGTCGGAGACCCCAGGCAGGCGACGGGCACGTTCTCGGACCTGCAGCAACGGCTGAACCGCAAGAGCGTGTCGCCCAAGATCCAGCAGCAATACCCCGCCTTCATGCGGTGCTACGATGCGCTGCAGATTGGTGACGAGGATTTGCGCGGACTTCCCTTCCGCGAACGGCGCGGCCGGCTCGAGGCCTTCGTCAGGACGCTCGATCCGAGCCGCTTCGATCTGTCGCCGCTGGTCGAATTCACCAACTGGCAGGCACTCGAGGAATTGCGCCGCAAGCCGCTGCATCCGGTCATCGAAGGCGTCATGCTGAAGCGCTGGGATTCGCCGTATGTGGCCGGTCGGCCGAAGGGCCCGTGGTTCAAATGGAAGCGCGATCCGCACACGGTCGACGCCGTGCTGATGTACGCCCAGCGCGGCCACGGCAAACGCTCGAGCTTCTATTCCGACTACACATTCGGCGTCTGGTCCGGGCCGGAAGGATCGGAGGAGCTAGTCCCGGTGGGAAAAGCCTATTTCGGCTTCACCGACGAGGAACTGAGGCAGATCGACAAATATGTCCGCGACAATACGATCGAGCGCTTTGGCCCGGTCCGCTCGGTGCGTGCCGACCGCAGGAACGGGCTGGTGCTTGAGGTAGCATTCGAAGGGCTCAACCGCTCGACGCGGCACAAATCCGGCGTCGCCATGCGCTTTCCGCGCATTTCGCGGCTGCGCTGGGACAAGCCGGCGGCCGAAGCCGACCGCATCGAGACGCTGCAGGCGCTGCTCGATAGTTAATGCATGTCGCGCAAAAAAGAGTGCAGCGGTTTTGCGGTAACGACATGCATCAAAACAAGAACCTGAAGCGCGTCGCATGAGGCCGGAACGCGACGTGCTTTAGGGAACGACAGAAACGCGGATCTCGTAGATGTCGACCGACTTGCCCTGCTTGTCGAAGTCGGAATTAATGGCGATGGTGCCGGCAGCGCCCGGACGCTTGTTGGGAAAGCGCACGTCGAACAGATATTCATTGCGCTCGCGACCGACGGCATAGCGCTTGCGGCCGCAGTCGCCGAGTTCGCCGAAATTGCAATCGACGGAAATCTGCGTCTCCTGGCCCTCCTCGCAGCGCGCGATGATGTCGAATGTGGCATGCTTGCCGGCCAGTTTTTCCAGCACGCCTTGTCCGACGTCGAAGCTGATGGCCGAGCCGGATGCCCCCGAGCGGATGCGCAGGAAGGAACCGCTTTCGTCCTGGATGACGTCGGCCTTGGTGTCCGACGGTGCATTGACCTGCGTCGGGTCACCCGGCGAAAAGACGTTGATCCAGTCGTGCGCCTGGTCCGCCTCGCCCTGCTTCGGCGGCGAAGCGGTGTCGTCCGGCGTGAAATCATCGCCGTCGACCGTTGGCGGCGCTTCCGGCGGCGCCGTGTCGAGCTCGGTCGCCGATTTGAAGACGCCGGTCTGGTTGGCGAAATAAAGGCCGATGCCGGCGGCTGCGAGCAGCGTCACACCGAAGAAGATCGCGGTCAAGGGCAGGCGCCGCCGCCTCGCCCGCCGGTCGTCGCGGTCGGGCGTCACTTCCGCGTCGTCGGTTTCGGCGTCGGCTTCGGTCGGAACCGAGGCCCCCATGTCGATCACCGGCGCCTCGGCAACAGGCGCATCGGGCATGATGTCGGGAACGACCGGCAGGACGCGCGACCGCGGCGCATCGGATTCGGGCGGCTGCGCCGGACCGTCAACGACGACATCGGGCGACGGCGCGGCTTCAGCTTCTGCCGGGGGCTCCACCTCCGGTGCTGCCTCCAAACTGTCGGTCGGCGCGGCGACGTCGGCAACCGCCGGCAGGAATTCCGATTCGATTTCGGTGATCTTCGCCTGGACCGCCTTGCGCCGCTTGATGGCGACTTCCACGGTGACGTTTGGATTGGCCTGCAGGGCACGGTCGAGTGCCGCGAAAGCCGATCGATAGACCCGCTCGCGAAACGCCCGGTCGTCGGCATTGCCTTTCTCGAAGGCATTGCGGATCGCTTTTTCGATCGCGTCCAAGCGAATTCCCTCTGCAATTTCACTCACATTGCCATGATCGTTAGCCGCAGGCGACCAATCAATCAACAAGCGAGCGGCCGCATTCTGCCTTGCCGAGGGGCACAAAGCTCATTTCGGCGGTTTTCGGTAAAGGAATCAACATTTTTCGCTGATTTTCCCGCCACCGCCAACGTGGCGGACGGGACGGCCTGCCGATACGGCATCACGCGGCCAATGGTAGATCCGCGCGGCGGCTGCCCTTGCGCCCGGCCGGAGGCGGCACGAATTGCCTCGTCCTGAAATCGCGACTGCCATCTTGAATTCGCGGCCGGTTGCGTCTATCACGCAGCCCATCTTGGAAGCTCGGCTTCCCGGGCCGCTTTAGCTCAGTTGGTAGAGCACATCATTCGTAATGATGGGGTCAGGTGTTCGAGTCACCTAAGCGGCACCAAACGGCCTATCCCGCGCGCCTGCTTCAACCAGCGCTCAGCCGAGTGGAAAAGCTGACGCCGCCGAGACGAGGGCGAGCATTGCCAGCACGATCCCCGCCGCCCGACAGATGACGCGATGATGCCGCACCGCGGCAGCGCGCACGAGCGGACGCGAAAGCGCGACGGCCAGGAATCCGTACCAGCCTATGTCGATGATGGCGACGATGGCCGCGACCATCAGCATCTCGTTCGAGGTCCGGATCGGCAGCATCAGCCCCATGAAGGCGACGGCGAAGAAAGTGGCGGTTTCAGGCGAGAGAATGCTGATGAGAAACCCTCCGGCAAACAATCCGGCCTGCCGAGGCGCTTCGCCGATGGCCGGCGGCGCCGTTCTGGCGATGCGCAGGGCCATCCAGCCAAGGACGGCCGCACCGGCGATCTTGACCGCCGGCACCGACAGCGACCCGGAAAGATGAACGGCGCCAAACGCCACCAGGACCGCCAGCACGGCGGTACCGGCGCCGATCCCGGCCACCAGCGGGATCGTCCTGCCAAAGCCGTGCAAGGAGGCAAGGCTGCCGGTCGCGAGGCCAATAGGGCCTGGCGTGATCATGATCACCGTATATGCCGCCAGGAATTGCAGCATCGCCGTCGACAGAATAAGCGAACTTGACATGCCAGTCTCCCGTTTGCTGCGCCGGTTACAGATTAGAGAAGAATCACCGTCGCGCTCCCACTCCCTGTTTCTCACCATGCGACGCGAAAATGCTTAGATGTTTTCAGATTTACTTTCCAAATAGAAGAATATCCCCGCGTGCCCAAAGCAGGTAACAGACGAGAAGCGTCGCAGGGATTGCGATAGCCTGGATCTGATCGGTGCGAGCGTCAGCAATGACGCGGGCGACTTCGGTCGCGGTGACGATAATTGCCGGAAAGCGGCTGAGCAGTACCGAAAGGCGGAAGAGCTCCGGCATTTTGAGGCCGAAGAGCACCGCGCCATGCGCGCCGAGCCTGAAGGCGCTGCCGAACTTGCCCACGGCATGGAGCAACCCCGATGTCACGACCAGGATTGGATTGCCGACGAGCAGCAGACTTGACCCGAGCACCAATGACCCGGTGCCGGACAGAAAATCTGCGCGCTGTATTACCGACGGGTCGAGATGTCCGTTGCTGAGGGCGCGATGATACTCCTCGCCGCTGCGCAAGAAGATGGCGCTCGCCACCAGCAGCGCCAGTGAGTTCCAGCCGCCGGCGAGGTCGTGGCCGAACATTAGAGGCGCGGCGAAAGTGCTGCTCGCCTCGGTTAGCGCCAACCGAATCTGCATGAACATGGCCATGCCGAGGCCCAGCACATTACCGGCAATATAACAGCCTCCGGGTCCTGAAAGCCGCACCGCGACCGCTTGTGCCAATCGTTGTCCTGGCCAGCGCCGCTGGGCATCCGCTTTTTCGCTTGCCGACATCGCCCCTGCTCCTGGTACGATCCGCCCCAGCGACGGACGCCGGCGGCGGCCCCCGTTCCGCCGCCGTTGCCCGCCTTCTCCCCCGGATCGTGAAGGCGTCGTGGTGTTGGGAGGTCCATCCACGCTGCGAGCAGAAGCCTACGCGGAGCGGCGGGCGTGCAAATCGGTACCGCCACCCATTTTTAGGCGGTCGATTTCCCAGTTTTCGCGGAAATTTTGCTGTGGGAACTACCCAGAGCCTGTTCCATCTCGACAGAATCGGCTGGGATCATGATCCAGTCTGGTGCGGTTCCAGCGGATGGGTGCCCGTCAACAGCCACGGCTCGCCTCGCAGGCGCAGGAGGATTTCCATGCGGTTTGCGGCATTGAGCTTGCCGAGCAGCGAGGAGACGTGATGCTCGATCGTGCGGGGCGAGCGCGACAGCTGGCGCGCGACCTCCTTGTTGCTGATGCCCTGGGCGATCAGGGCGAGCACCTTCTGCTCGTGCCGTGTCAGGCCGAGTGGATGGCGGCGAGCTGCCGCATAGGGTCCGCGCTGCACCTTCGGCAGCAGGCCTGACAGGCCCTGACGCTGCGCAAGCTTGCGCGCGAGCGCCCCGGCCGCGGGCGCGTCGATCTGGTCGAGCATCGCCACGGCGCGAGCGCGCGCCGCCCCCGCATCCGCCCCACGAACCTGCATGAGGGAAAGCGCTGCCTCATAGGGCAGCGACAAACGCGTCCACTCCGCCGCGGCGGTCTGCGGATCGCCGAGAAGCTCGGCGGACCAGGGCGAGGGAATCGGCGCCGATTGCGCCGGCAGCGACCCGGGCATTCCGCATCGACGCCACCAGACCGACAATTCGCCAAGGTCCCGGGGGCGGAAATTGTCGAGGTTCATAGCCGCCAGCTCGGTAAGCTGCGCGTGGCTGGCGCCGACATCCTCGGCAAGCCAGGCCGCCTCCGCCAGCGCCAGGCGAACCGGGACGATACGCTGCGGCTCGCCGGTCGTCTGGCCCTCCACAAGCGCGCGCTGCAAAAGGTCGACGCCGTCGGTCTCGCCCAGCCTTACGCGGACCGTGCCAAGCACGGTGAGCGCCGGCAAGTGCATCACCATCGGCAGGCGTTCCACATTCATGACGCCCTGAGCGATGGTTGCGGCCTCGCGAAACCGGCCCTGTTCCATGCAAAGCTGCGCCTGCCGGCCGAGCAGGTATTGCGCCGCCGAATCGAGGTCGTGCCTGGTGCAGAATGCGATGCCTTCGGCCAGCAGCCGCTCCGCCAGCTCGAAGTCCTTGGCCACCACCGCGCATTCCGCAAAGTTCGTATAGGCCCGCGCCGCATGGTCGTGGAGCCCGTGCTCGAGCGCCAGGGCAAGGCTTTCCTCCAGCCGCTCAACGCCGCCGGGGCGGTTGGCAAACATGAGCGCGGTTCCGACATTGTTGAGGGCGTGAACACGCGTCTCGACCTCGCCCAGCCGATCGGCCAGACTGATCGCGCGCTCGCCCCATTCGATCGCCTCATCGAAACGATAGTGCAGCATGTGGAGCTGCGAGCGCGTGCTGTAGGCCATTGCCACCTCGGGACCGGGCGGCAGGCTTTCCACCTCACGCACGGCCTGGTCCGCATATTCCTCCGCCTGCGGGCCTTCGCCGCGCCGCCAGTGCAGCCGCGACAGCCAGCGTAGATTAAGGCCTACCTTGTCGATCCGGCCCAGCTGCCGCCAGATAGCGATGGCGCGATGCCGGGCCTCGATGATGGCGTCATAGACAAGCAGCGCCAACCCGGCCTCGTATGCCCAGTCCTCATGGAGCTGCGCGGCCAGCTCCGGCGGGGCCTGGTCGACATATCTGAGTGCGGTCGCCAGATGCGAGGCCGCCTCCCGATGCGCCCCCAGGCGCGCGGCTTGGCTGGCGGCGAGCGGCGCAAGTTCGAGCACGCGTTCGCCATTGTCGGCGCCGCCGGCGTGGTGCACGCGGCGCGAAAGCAGAGCGCTTGCCTGCGAGGCCGGAACTTCCGAGAGTGCCGCTTCGACCTTCGCATGGAGCGAGCGTTGCACAGAGGGGGAGAGCCGGTCGAGCGTCGCTTCCCTGGCAAGCTCGTGACGAAATGTCAGCGCGCCCTGGTCGTCCCGCCGCAGCAATCCGCGCACGACACATCGATCGACGAGCACTTCGGCCTCGGCCCCGAGAAGGGCCCGGATCAGCCACGGCTCAACGCTGCCCGGCATGATGCTCATGACCTCCAGGACGTCGCGCTCTCCCGGCGTCAGGCGCGACAGGCGCGACCACACCGCGTCGCGTATGGAATCGGGCACACGCGCCCATTCGGTCTCGCTGCTGGACAGGAGCTCGGTAACGAAGAAGGGATTGCCCTCGGTAATGCGATAAAGCCCATCGGCGGAGCGGCCGGCCTGTTCGGCCAGCATTGTCACCGCCTGGGGAGACAGCGGTCTAAGCGTCACGCGGCGTACCGAGGCGGCGGGAAGATCGCCGAGCACGTGGGTCAGCGGGTGATCGGCGTTCAAATCCTCTCTGCGCATGCTCAGCACCAGCATGGTGCGGAGCAGGGAGACGCGGCGCCCGAGATATCTTACGAGGTCGAGCGTCGCATTGTCCGCCCAATGCATGTCCTCGAAGATGAGCACGGTCGTGCCCTTGGCGCGCTGCAGCGCATTCAGCAATGCCGGGAAAAGCCGCTCCGGCGCAGCGGTCTCCTCAAGCAGCGCCGCCACGCGCGGGTCGAGCAAGTGCGCCATGTCCTGGAGAGGGCCCAATGGGCGCGGCGTGAAGAGCGCCTCGCACCAGCCCCACAGCACCCGGCAGTCCCGGTCGGCGTTTTCCGCGAATTCGCGCAGCAGAGAGGTCTTGCCCAGGCCCGCCTCGCCGTGCACCAGCACGGTCCCGCCATGTCCGGCAGCAGCTCTCTCGGCCGCGGCCAACAAAGCTCCAAGTGGGTCCTCTCGCTCAAGCAGCATCAAGCCCGCGCCTCCAGAATATTGAAGGTACAACAGCAGGCAATGAGTGCAACACAGTCGTTTCACATGGCCGGGGATGTTTGGCAAATAGCCGCTCGGAACCGGGCGTCATTTGTCCTGGAGCAGATATGTTTGCTGCTGCCGTAGGCACGAAGGCCACAGAACAGGCAGACCGCCACGGCTGCAAGCCGTCGGCAGGCCTGGCGAAGCGGACAGGATAGCCTTCACTTCCTTGGTGACAGTGGCGAAAGAAACGCGTTCCATAGATCCAGCCCCAAGCCCATCTCATCGTCGGCTGTTCCGGCCTGACGTTCAACAGGGGGAGAAAATCATGGAAGAGGAAGACGACATCCTGAGCGACCTGAGCTATGTCGCCGAAAATTTCGACGATGTGGGAAAGGAAACGATCATTCTGGTGCTGGAAGCCGCGATCGCCGAGATCATCGGCCTCAGAATCACCGTGCAGACTGCCGCGTCGAAGGCGAAATGGGCGCCAGACTGAGTTGCAGCCGGGGTTGAACGAGCGCCTCAGCTCACCGGATTGTCGCCCAGCGACGCCACAGTCTTCAGCGCGCCGTCGAGCATGTCGCCCTTTTCGTCCTTCAGCGCCGCTTCGCGCAGGCGCCGGATCCAGTCTGCGGCGTCCGGGCGGCCCTTGAGCTGGTCGAGCGCCGACAGCACCCGGTCGAATTTCGACTGGGCGCGGGCGTGGGTGTCGCTGTAACCCTTGATCAGCCGGCGGCAGTTGAGGATCTCCGTACCAAGCGCGTAGTCCTGGCCGACTTGGCCCAGCGCCAGCGCATACCAGCGCTCGAGATGCGCGGTCTCGGCCTTGTGGCGCAGCAGGCGGCGGCGCCAGCGGCGCAGGCCGGCGATGAACCACAAAGCGGCAAAGCCGGCGAAACTGTCGGTGCGGATGCGGCGGCCGCGATTGATGCGGCGGTCGAGAAAGGCGGCGAGCTTCGGCCGGTCCTCGATGTAGCTGCCGAGCCCGGCCGGCAGCGTGCCGCAGAATTCCTCGATGCGCGGATGGAAATATTCGGTCACCTGCAGGACCGAGCCGTCCCTGACGCCGACCTCGCGGCGTACGCGTCGGTCGCGGCTAGAGCGCGTCTTCAGGTCGGCGACGCGGATCATGTCGTCGTAGCACATGGCGTTGGCCAGATGCTTGGCGGCGGCGATCGACAGCGCGTAGGCGTGTTCGACATCGTCCAGAGCGACGGCCTTGTCGAGCCTATCGAGATACTCGCCGCCATAAGCAACGTCCTGATAGTCAACCACTTTTTTCAGGCCGCGAAGCGCCATGTCGCGGACCGGAGCCGGCAAAGCATCGACCCGGGCGGCCAGCGATTGCCAGCCTTTTAACAGGCTTTCCGGACCGCTGACTTTTGTCGTCGCGGCTAAGCCGGTTTCGGCGGCCGCCGGCCCTGCAGTCTTGTCGCCCGAAGGCGCACTCGCGATGCCGCGCGCCCGATCGTAGGCGGCGCCGAAGGCGGCTAGGCTGGCCTTGACACCACGGCCGCCGGCACTGACCGCCTGCTCATAGCTTTCGCGACTGAACGGCAAGGCGTCGGAGCCGGCCAGCGCGCCGAGCAGGCTGGCCGAGATCATCGAGCCATTGTCGGCGGCGATCTTCTCCATGTCGAAGGCAATGAAGCGCTTGGCCGCGGCTTCCGCCGTGGCATGCACCTTGGAGGACGAGGCGCGGCCGTCGCCGGGCTCGATCTTCTCCGAGACCGCGGCGATGCGGTGCGACGAGGCGATCAGCGTGGTGCGCTCGGGCGTGACGAAGCCGCGGATGATGGCGCGGCCGGCCTCCATCAGTTCGGCGGCAATCAGGATGTCGACGTCGCCCTGCGACGGCGACAGCGCGAAGACCGGCAGGCGGCCGGTGTCGCGGCACATTTCGACATAATAGATGGTGGCGCCGGTGCGCTGGGCAACGCCGGCAACGGAGGTCGATTGCGCGACGTAGCCGTTGCGCTCGGCGACGTCGGTGATCCAGTCGGCCAGCACGCCACCGCCCTGGCCGCCGACCGCCAGCACGGCAAGCTTGATGACGCGCTCGTCTTCGGGGGCGCCGGCTTTCGAGCGCGATGAGGGCACGGCGTCAAGCATCGGCGAATGTCAGGCGCCGGTTTTCACGGCGCCGCTGCAAGAGACCGATCATGGCGCGACGCGCGGCTTCAAGGAAACGGTCCCAGCGGCTCGGATTGTGGACGACATCGGCGCGGTAGAAGGACGGGCAGAGCACCGCCGCATCGGCGACCTCGCCGCAATTGCCGCAACCGACGCAGCTTTGGTCGATATGCGCCACCGGATCGTCGCGCAACGGATCGTCGAGCGACTTCACCGAAAGCGACGGACAGCCGGACAGCCGCATGCAGGCATGGTCGCCGGTGCAGATATCTTCGTCGACACCGAATTTCGGCTTGACTATGCGCGTCCCGCCCTTGATCGCCTTGTCGACCAGCGGCTTTTCGCGGCGCTGCCGGTTGAGCATGCATTCGGACGAGGCGACAATGACTTTCGGGCCCTTCTCGTCCGTCGTCAGCGCCTCGCGCAGCGTGTCTTGCATTCTGGTTACGTCGTAGGTGCGGTCGATGTGGCGCAGCCATTTGACGCCCATGCCCTTCACCGCCTCGGTGATCGGGTGCTTGGTCGACTTGGTCTTGTTGCCGGCGCGGGACGACAGGATGTCCTGCCCTCCGGTCGCGGCCGAATAGAAATTGTCGACGATGACGATGACGCCGTCATTCTTGTTGAACACGGCATTGCCGACCGAGGAGGTCAGGCCGTTGTGCCAGAAGCCGCCGTCGCCGACGAAGGAGATCGAGCGGCGCTTGGCATCGGGCGAATTGAACGCCGAAGCCGAGGCCGGCCCCAGCCCGTAGCCCATGGTAGTGGCACCTAGCTCGAAAGGCGGCATGATCGAGAACAGATGGCAGCCAATGTCGGAGGCGATGTGGTGCTTGCCCAGCTCCTGCTCGACCAGCTTGGTGGCGGCGAAGATCGGCCGCTCCGGGCAGCCGACGCAGAAGCCGGGCGGCCGGCCCGGGACGACGTTGATCAGGTCGGCGGTGTCGAGCCCGTCGCCGATCTTGTTCGGCGCGCGGACCTCGCTTGGCAGCAGATGCGGGATGGTGGCACGCAGGAACGATCCGATGCCGTCGAGCATCACCTGGCCGGTATATTCGCCGGCCATAGGCAGATGTTCCTTGCCGACGAGCTTGGTGCCGCGGCCGGCCTTGTGCAGCATCGCGGCAAAGGCCTGTTCGATGTAGTTGGGCTGGCCTTCCTCGACGACGAGAACGGCGTCCTTGCCTTCGCAGAAGGACAGGAATTCGTCATCGACCAGCGGGTAGACGGCGTTGAGCACATAGAGCGGTACGTCGGTGTCACCATAAGTGTCGGCGAGGCCGAGCCGCTGCAGCGCCCGAATGACCGAATTGTACATGCCGCCCTGCATGACGATGCCGACCGAGCCGTGCTCCGGGCCGAAAAACTCGTTGATCTTGTTGGCGCGGATGAAATCCACCGCCGCCGGCCAGCGTTTCTGCACCTTTTCCTTTTCGTGCAGGAAGGACGCCGGCGGCAGCACGATGCGGCCGGTGTCGCGGCGCGGCGCCTCGAGCGCATCGGCCACAGTCATCGCCGGGCGCTTGTTGTCCTTGGCGATGAAATGGCCGTGGACATGGCAGCAGCGAATACGGACCTGCAGCATGACCGGCGTGTTGGAAACCTCGGACAGCTCGAAGCCGTCCTCCACCGCCTTGACGATCGACGGCAGGTTCGGTCGCGGGTCGAGCAGCCAGACCTGGCTCTTCATGGCAAAGGCGTGGCTGCGCTCCTGCATGATCGAGGAGCCTTCGCCGTAATCCTCGCCGACGATGATCAATGCACCGCCGGTGACGCCGCCGGAAGCGAGATTGGCGAGCGCGTCGGAGGCGACATTGGTGCCGACCGTCGACTTGAAGGTCGCCGCGCCGCGGATAGGATAATGCACCGATGCGGCAAGCATGGCGGTGGCGGTCGCTTCCGAGGCGCTCGCCTCGAAATGCACGCCGAGCTCGCCCAGGATATCCTGCCCGTCGGCCAGCACGTCCATCAAATGGCTGATCGGCGCGCCCTGATAGCCGCCGACATAGCCGACGCCGCATTGCAGCAGCGCCTTGGTGATGGCGAGAATGCCTTCGCCGGAAAACTCCTCGCCGGCGCCGAGCCTGAGCTTTTCGACTTCCTTGGCAAAAGACCGTTCGGCCATTTTGGGCTCCTTCCGTTACCGCCCCGATGGCGGCGCGTAAGATCAGATGTCGTGCTTGCGAATGTTCTTCAGCATCTTCTGCAATGTCGCGATCAGCGCCGCGTATTCGGCATCGTCGACATCGTCGAACATTGCCTCGAAAGCGTCGTGCATGGCCGGCCAGGCGCGCGCGAACTCGGCGCGGCCATCGTCGGTCAGGAACACATGGCGGATACGGCTGTCGGTGACCCCCTGCTCGCGCCGCACAAACCCTTGCCCCTCCAGCGTGTCGAGCGTGCGGCTCAAGGTCGACTGCTCGATGACGGTATAGACCGAGAGATCGTTGACGGTGACGCCATCGGTGACCGACAACACGGCCAGCGTACGCACCTGCGGAATGGTCAGGCCCTGCTTGCGGAAATTGTCACGCAAGGTGGCGTTGTAGCGGCCCATGATGCGGTTCATCAGATAGGGCGCGAATTGCTGCAGGCCGATCTGGCCCAAAGTCGAGATGCGCTGGCGCTTTTCAACCTTCTGTTCCATCACAGCCTCCCCGCCAGGAGAAAGCCGGAGCCGCCGCCCAAGCCAGCACCCGGATGGGTCGAGGCACCGATGTGGTAGAGACCCCTGACCCCGGTGGCGTGATTGCGGCTCGTCTTGAACGGCCGCCACAGAAACGACTGGTCGATAGCCGAGGAACCGCCATAGGGGTCGCCGCCGACCAGATTGATGTTCATCGCTTCCAGGTCGGCCGGCGAACAGGCGCGGCGTGCGATGACGCTGTCCTTGAACCCATCGATATGGCTGGCAAGGATCGCTTCGGCGCGGTCGGCATAGGCTTCGCGCAGCGCCTCGGTCCAGCGACCGTCTGCCGGTGTTTGCAGTTTGCCGGCGGCATCGCCCTTGATATGCCGTGGCGCCTCGGGCAGTTGCAGCCACAGGACCGCCTTGCCGTCCGGGCAGCGCGATGGGTCTAGCGCGTGCGGCTGGCCGATGCACATGGTCGGCACCTCCGGCAGCATGCCGCGCACGGCTTCGTTGCAGGCCTTCGAGACGCCGTCGAGCCCCGGCGTCAGATGCAGCAGCGCGACCTTGTCCAGGCCCTCGCCGCGCCATGCCGGCGGCTTGTCCAAGGCATAGTGGATCTGGAAATTGCCCTTGCCGTAGCGGTATTTTTGCGCTGCCTGGACGTCTGCTTTCGGCGCCGCGTCGCCGAGCAGCCGCTCGTAGAGCTGGGTCGGCGTGACCGAGCAGATGACGCTCTTGTTCACGTTGATCGTTTCGCCCGAAGCCAGCCGCACGCCGGCGGCGCGGCCTCCGCTTTGGACAATAGCCGCGACGTCGGCGCCGGTGCGGATTTCGCCGCCACGTTCCCTGATCAGGGCCTCGAAGGCGGCCAGCAGATTCCTGGCACCGCCCTTGACGATCGGCGCGCCGGCCGCCTCAAGCGCGAAGGCGATGACCTTGGCGATCTGGCCGGAGAACGCGTCCTCAGGCCCGAGGCCGGCATGCAGCACCCAGGGCGCCCACAGCGCGCGCATCGTTTCCGACTGGTAGGTGCTTTCCAGCCAACCGCGCGCCGGCACCAGCGCGCTGCCGAGAAAGGCGGCAAGGCCACGCGGGCCGCGCCGCCAGGCTTCACCCGCCAGCAGCCTGGCCGTCGGGTAGGACCACAGGCTGCCACCGAGCAGTCCGAACAGCAGACCGGCGTTGCGCTCGATCTCGCCGACATCGTTTGCGTGCCGGTCGCCGTCGCCCGCGGCAAGCGCATTGATCGCCGCTACATTGGCGGTACGATCGGTGCGCAGGACGGCATGGCTGCCGTCCGGGCGCAGCACACCGGTCGGCGTGGAGGTGTTGCAAAACTCCAGGCCGTGCCGCGCCAGATCCTTGCCCAGCGCCGCATAGGCCGGCGAGGTGATGAACAGGACAAAGGTCGTCGCCATCACGTCGTGGATGAAGCCGGGCGCGGTGATTTCTTCGGTGCGCATGCAGCCGCCGATGCGGTCGTTGCGCTCGAGCACCAGCACCTTCGCCCCCTTGCCGCCAAGCATCGCCGAGCAGACCAGCGCGTTGATGCCGCTGCCGACGACGATGTGATCGGGAGCGCTCATCGATGCGTGCTCCTAGCAGAGATTGGCGCTCTACGGCGCCGTAGAGCCGCAGCTTTGCAAGGCTGCCGCTCCCACTCCGTCACCACAGTGCCACTTCCGCACATGATCTTCTCCCGAAGACCGCAGCTACCCTATTGCCTTGGCACCAACGCCAACGCGCGGATCGGGCTGCCGGTGCCGTGCTCGATCTTGAGCGGCGCCGCGATCAGGATCGCGCCTTTCGGCGGCAGCCGGTCGAGGTTGCAAAGGCTGGCGAGACCGTAGCGGTTAGCCTTGTGCATCAGGCTATGCGCCGGGAACGGCGGCTCCATTCCCCCTGCTTTTCCAGCATCCGTGCCGATCGTCTCGCTGCCCCAGCCCTTGATGTCCTTGCTAATCAGATACTGGATGGCTTCGGCGGTCGGGCCAGGCGTGTGCGGTCCGGTCTCATTGGCGTTGAGGAACTCGGCTTCCGAGCCGTTGCGCTTATACCAGTCGGTGCGCATCACCACCCACTCGCCGGGGTTGATAGCGCCATGTTCGGCTTCCCATGCCTTGATGTGATCGACGGTGAGCAGGAAATCGTGATCGGCTGCCGCTTGCTTGGAACAGTCGATGACGTTGACGGGTCCGACGAAGTTCTGCGCCGGAATGGTGTCGGTGGCGCCGTCCGGATAATCCTTGCCGGTGATCCAGTGGTTGGGCGCGTCGAAATGCGTGCCCGAATGCTCCCCGAGCTTGAGCCAGTTCCACGCCCACCACGGACCGTTCTTGTCATAGGCGGAGATGGCGTGGATCTCGATCTTCGGCGTGTCGACCGCCAGTTCCGGCGGCAGCTTGATCAGCGGTGTGTCGGGCCCGAGCGGCGCCGTCAGGTCGACCACCTGAATGGCGCCTGAAAGCAGCTGGCCGGCGACTTCGCCTAAAAGTTGTTGTGTGTCCATGGTCTCTGTTCCCTCTTTCTCGATGGTGCTGAAGGCTCTCGCGGCCCTTAATATCCTACTAGACGAAAACATATGCATCTGCAATTATCTTTAAGCATAAAGGAAATGGGACGGGGCGTGAGCGAGTTCGACGCCATATTTGTCGGGGCAGGCCACAACAGTCTGGCATGCGCCGCGCATCTGGCGCTCAAAGGCTGGAAAACCGCAGTTTTCGAGCGTAATGCAACGATCGGCGGCGCCGTTCAGACGCGCGAATTGACGCTTCCGGGCTTCCGGCACGATTTCGGCGCGATGAATCTCAGCCTGTTCGCCGGCTCGGCCTTTCACAAGAAATATGCAAATGAATTGAAAACCCACGGGCTGGAATTCGTGCCGGTGGCCGACTGTTTTGCCAGCGCCTTCCCCGACGGTCGCTGGTTCGGCGTCAGCAGCGACCTGGAAGTGACCGCCTCGCGCATGGCCGCTTTTTCCGACGCCGACGCACAGACATGGCGCCGTCTGGTTGCGGCATTCCCGGCGGAGGCCGAGCATCTGTTCCGGCTGCTGGGCTCGCCGATGAGCGGCCGTGCGCTCGCCGGCACCGCCTGGAACCTCTGGCGCAAGAAGGGTTTTGCCGGCGCGCTCGATACAGGTCGGTTGCTGCTTTCGTCACCCCGCGCCTGGCTCGAGGATACTTTCGAGTCACCGCATGTCAGGGCGACGCTGGCCACCTGGGGCATGCATCTCGATTTCGCGCCTGACATCGCCGGCGGCGCGGTGTTCCCTTACCTCGAATCCATGGCCAACCAGTGCTTCGGCATGGTGCTCGGCAGAGGCGGCGCCGACACGATTATCCGCGCTTTGTCGGGCATGCTCACGGCCGCCGGCGGCAAGATCGTCACTGGGGCTGATGTCGCCGAGATCACGGTTTCGGCCGGCAAAGCGACCGGCGTGCGGCTCACTTCCGGCGAGACCCACACCGCCACCAAGGCCGTCATCGCCGGTGTAGCGCCCAAGGCGCTGACCGGGAAACTGTTGCCTAACGGATCCGGCGACACCGGCTTCGACACGGCCGTGAAAAAATTCCGCCACGCGCCGGGGACGTTGATGATCCATCTGGCGCTCGACGACCTGCCGGACTGGCGCGCCGGTGCCGAGCTTCGGCAGTTCGCCTATGTGCATCTGTCGCCGTCGCTCGATGCCATGTCCTGGACCTATCAGCAGGCGATGTCAGGGGTGCTGCCGGACGAACCGGTGCTGGTCGTCGGCCAGCCGACGGCCGTCGATCCCTCGCGCGCGCCGGACGGCAAGCACGTACTTTGGGTGCAGGTGCGCATGCTGCCAGCCGAGATTGCAGGCGATGCGGCGGGCACGATCGCGGTGGCTCACTGGGACGAGGCTAGGGAGCACTACGCCGAGCGCGTCCTCGACATTATCGAGCGCTATGCGCCCGGCCTTCGTCGGAAGATCCTCGGCCGCGCCGTGTTCTCGCCCATCGACCTCGAACGCGAGAACCCGAACCTTGTCGGCGGCGACCAGATCTGCGGCAGCCATCATCTGGCGCAGAATTTCCTGTTCCGGCCGGCGCGCGGTTACGCTGGCTGGAACACGCCGGTCGGCAATCTGCACCTGACCGGGGCGGCAACATGGCCCGGCGCCGGCACCGGGGCGGCGTCGGGCTTCATGCTCGCGCAACAACTTGGCGGGAGGTAGGCTCCATTTTTCATCTAGGGTGAAGGAGGACAAGGCGCGGTTGCCCAAGGAGCCTGAACCCACCGATTGACAACGACACCGCGCATAAAAGCAACAGGGGAACGACCATGACAATCAACAGACGAGAATTGCTCGGATATGGCGCGGCCGCACTTGGCGCCACGGCGCTCGGCCTGCCGCAAATCGCCAGGGCTGCCGGCGAACTGACCATCGCCTACAATGTCAATTTGCCGTCCTGGGACCCGACCACCGGGCCTTCAGCGGTCAACCCGACCATCCAGGGTCTGTACCAGTCGGTGTTCGACCAGTTCATCCCGCAGAAGCCGGATCTTTCTTTCGCGCCCGGCCTGCTCACCGAATGGGGCTGGAACGAGGGTCGCAGCAAGATCATGATGACGGTGCGCGAGGGCGTCACCTGGCATGACGGCTCGCCATTCACGGCCGAAGACGTGGTCTGGTCGCTGCAGCGGGCGGGCGATGAAAAAACCGGCAACCCGATCCAGTTCGTCTGGAAGAACGTCAACAACTTCAAGATCGACGGCAACAAGATCACCGGCGACGTCGTGCAATTCGACCCGGTGTATTTCAAGTGGATGTCGTTCCTGACCGGCTACATCATGCCGAAGGCCTATTACGAAAAGGTCGGCGCCGAGGGTTTTGAGAAAGCCCCGATCGGCACCGGGCCCTACATGGTCGACAAATTCGAGCGCAACGCCTTCCTGCGGCTCAAGGCCAACCCGAACTACTGGGGCGGCAAGCCGGCCTTCGAGAACGTAACCATCAAGTTCGTTACCGATGCGGCGAGCCGCGTCGCCGAGATCGAGTCCGGTTCCTCGCAGGTGACGCTGGAAATCCCCTATGAGGAGTATGACCGCCTGATCGCCAAGGATGGACTTGCCGGCTCATGCAAGAACGTTTCCGACATCGGCATGATCTTCTTCAACGACATCGACGTGATGCTGGACAAGAACGTGCGCCAGGCGGCGGTGATGGCGGTCGACAAAAGGCTTTTGGTCGACCGGCTGCTGC
Source organism: Mesorhizobium sp. M0437 (assembly GCF_040321335.1). Lineage (NCBI taxonomy): Bacteria > Pseudomonadati > Pseudomonadota > Alphaproteobacteria > Hyphomicrobiales > Phyllobacteriaceae > Mesorhizobium > Mesorhizobium sp. M0437. The sequence goes on along the minus strand of NZ_JAMYRK010000047.1, from coordinate 7,358 downwards.
GCGGTTACGGCCAGCCCATCGATACGCTGGAGACGCCGGAATACGCGGCCTACGATGCGTCGATCAAGATGGAGCACAATCCGGACAAGGCCAAGGAACTGCTGGCCGCCTCCGGCTATTCGCCGGAAAAGCCGGTCAAGTTCACGATACAGACGACCAAGGGCTTCAAGCCCAAGGACTACGAGATGATCCAGGCGATCGTCGGCATGTGGCGCAAGGTCGGCATCGAGGCGACCATCGAGGTCTACGAGATCGCCAAGCACTACGAGCTGCGCGCCGCCGACAAGCTGGCGCCGGCGGCCTTCTACAATTGGGGCAATGCCATCGGCGATCCCACCACGTCGACCGGCTTTGCCATGTATGGCCCGAGCCCGCACTCGGTGTGGGACAGCCAGGACCTGATCGACATGATCAACCCGCTATGGGGCGAGAAGGACGAGGCCAAGCGCATTGCCGGCTGGAAGGCCGTCGACAAATATATCGCCGAACAGGCCTATGTGCTGCCGCTGATCCAGTATGCGCAGCCGATCGTGCATGCCAAGGGCGTCAATGTCGTGCAGCATGTGTCGGGCGCACTTCTGCCGGCGCTGATGAGCCCGGCCTGAGACAGTCTTCGGCTTGTCGCGCGCCGTCCGGAATGACGGCGCGCATTTTCCGCCACGGGCGACCATGCTGCTGCAAAGATTCCTGATCCGTCTTCTGACGATGGCGATCACGCTGTTCGGCGTGGCCGTCGTCGTCTTCGTCGTCATCCGTGTCGCGCCAGGCGATCCGATCGCGATGATGCTGCCGCCCGGTGCAACCGATGCCGACATCGCGCGTCTGCGCGCGCTTTACGGGCTGGACAAGACCATCGTCCAGCAATTTTTCATCTGGCTGGCAGGTGTCGTCAGGGGCGATTTCGGCACTTCGATTTCGCTCCGGCAGGATGTTCTGGGCCTGGTCTTCAACCGCCTGCCGGCGACGCTGGAACTCGCGATCGTCGCGCTTGTGATGGCGCTGGCGATCGGCGGCACGACGGCGATCCTCGGCGCGCGCGAACGCGGCACCGCGGTCGAAGCCGGCATCGACATTGCCAGCGGTGCGGCACTCTCGATTCCCGATTTCCTGTGGGGCCTGGTGCTGATCCTTCTGTTTGGCGTGCTGGTGCCCATCTTCGACATTTCTGGCCGGGTGTCGCCGCAGCTCGACCTGCCCTTCGCCACGCAATTCTATCTGTTCGAAAGCATCGTCCGGCTGCGCTTCGACCTGACCAGGGACCTGCTGGCACACATGCTGATGCCGGCGATTGCGCTGGCGCTGCCGCTGGCCGCGATCATCTCGCAGCTGCTGAAACAGTCGCTGAAGGAAGTGCTCGACCTCGACTACGTCGTGCTGGCGCGGGTAAAGGGCTTTTCGGAAACGCAGGTCATCCTGCGCGAGGCGCTGAAGAACGCGGCCCTGCCGACGCTGACGCTGGTCGGCGTGCAGTTCACCTTCCTCATCGGCGGCACGGTCATCGTCGAACGACTGTTTTCCTATGAAGGTCTCGGCAACATGGCGATCGATGCCGTCATCAACCGCGACCTGCCGCTGATCCAGGGCATCGTGCTGGTCTTCGCGCTGCTGTTCGTGCTGATCAACCTTGCCGTCGACATGATGTACGCCCTGCTCAATCCGAGGCTGCGCCATGGATGAGGCCCGCATTTCGAGACATGGCTCGCGGGCACGCCTGTGGCTGGCCGGCGGCTGGCTGCTGATTGCGCTGCTGGCCGCGATTTTTGCGCCGTTGGTCGCACCGCAGGACCCGCTGGCGCAGGATTTGATGCTGGAGCGGCTGCCGCCTTTCTGGATTGATGGCGCCGAGCCCGGCTACTGGCTCGGCACCGACAGCCTCGGCCGCGATCTTCTGTCACGGCTGATCTTCGGTGCCCGTATCGCCTTCATCGTCGCCTTCGCGGCAGCCTTTGCCGCCTGCCTGGTCGGCTCGACGCTCGGCCTGATCGCCGGCTATTTCGGCGGCTGGGCCGACCGCATCATCTCACGTATCGTCGATGTCTGGATGGCGTTTCCGCCGGTGCTGTTTGCCATCCTTCTGGTCGCCGTGCTCGGCACCGGCTTGAGCTCGGTTATCATTGCCATTGCCGTCATCGACTGGACGCGCTTCTGCCGGGTGATCCGCGCCGAGACGATGGGCCAGTCGCACATGGACTATGTCGAGAACGCCCGCATCGCAGGCTACGGCCGCATCGGCATCATGCTGCGCGAAGTGCTGCCCAATGTGGTGCCGTCGATCGTCGCGCTGCTGTCGCTGGAGATGGGCATTGCCGTCATCGTCGAGGCGATCCTGTCCTTCGTCAATCTGTCGATCTCGACCGACGACCCGACCTGGGGCGGCATCATCGCCGAGGGTCGCCTGTCGATCCATCAGGCCTGGTGGGTGCTGGTGTTCCCGCTGGTCACCCTGATCCTGACGGTGCTGTCGTTCAGCCAGTTTGGCGAGGGCCTCAGGGCACGTTTCGATCCGGTGCTGCGATGAACGCGCAGGCGAAACCCTGCCTCGACATACGCAGCCTTAGCGCGGTGCTGCCTAATGGCCTGCGCGTGCTGCGCTCGGTGTCGCTCGCCGTCGAGCCCGGCGAGGTGCGCGCGCTGGTCGGCGAGAGCGGCGCCGGCAAGACGATGATCGGCAAGGCGGTGCTTGGCGTCCTGCCTTCGAGCGTGCGCATCGTCGAAGGCGATATGCTGCTCGAGGGCGAGGACCTCGGCAAGCTTCAGCCAAAGGCAAGGCGCACGCTGATCGGCGCGCGCACGGCGCTGATCCCGCAGGATCCGCTTACCGCGCTCAACCCGTCACGCCGCATCGGCCCGCAGATGACCGACCGGCTGGTGCGCATCCTCGGCTGGAGCGGCGAGAAGGCCGATGCACGCATCCGCCGATTGCTGGACGAGGTGCAGATCCGCGACCCCGAGCGTGTCCTCAAATGCTATCCGCACGAGCTGTCCGGCGGCATGCGCCAGCGCGTGCTGATCGCCGCGGCGTTTGCGGCCGAACCAAGGCTGATCGTCGCCGACGAGCCGACCACGGCGCTCGACGTGACGGTGCAGAAGCAGATCCTGCGGCTGATCGCGCAGCTGCAGCGCGAGCACGGCACGGCGATCCTGTTCGTTACCCATGATCTCGGCGTCGTCGCCAAGATCAGCCAGAAGGTCTCGGTGCTCTATGCCGGCAAGGTGGTGGAGGAGGCCGAAACGGCCGCTCTCTTCGCTGCCCCGCAGCACCCCTACACGCGAGCGCTGATGGCCGCGACTCCGCGCTACACCGATCCCTTCGCTTCGCTGAAACCCGTGGACGAGGCGGTACTGGCCGGGCTAGCCGCGGAGATCGCCGCCGCCGATCAGGCCTGGAGGCGCCCGCATGGCTGAGCCGCTGTTTTCCGTGCGTGGGCTGAAGGTCGCGCTGCCCGACATGACGCGCAAGCCGCTGATCGGCCGCGCGCCCTTGGCCGAGATCCTGAAAGGGCTGGATTTCGACCTGCCAAAGGGATCGGTGACCGGCATCGTCGGCGAATCCGGCTCCGGCAAATCGACGCTTGGCCGCGCCTTAGTGCGGCTTCTGGAGCCGAGCGCCGGCAAGGTCATCTTCGACGGCCGCGACATCACACACCTGCCTGAGGCCGAGCTCCGGCCGCTGCGCCGCAATCTGCAGATGATCTTCCAGGATCCGATGTCGTCGCTCAACCCGCGCCGCACCATCTTCAGCATCATCGCAGCACCGCTCAAGCAGAACGGGCTTGGCGACAATCTCAGGGATCGTGTCGCGGAGGCGTTGCAGCGCGTCGGCCTGCCGCAAGGCTTCGCCAGCCGCTATCGTCATGAATTGTCGGGCGGCCAGCGCCAGCGCGGCGGCATTGCCCGCGCGCTGGCGCTGTCGCCGAAATTCGTGCTGGCCGACGAAATCGTCTCAGGCCTCGACGTGTCGACGCAGGCACAGATCCTGACGCTGCTGGAAAAACTCGCCGCCGAAATGGGCCTGACCGTTGCCTTCATCAGCCATGACCTGTCGGTGATCCGGCGGCTCTGCCGGCAAGTGATCGTCATGCGCGAAGGCGCGATCGTCGAAGCCAGTGCGACCGACGCTTTGTTCGAGCAGCCGCAGCAGGGCTACACGCGCGATCTCCTCGCCGCCATTCCGCTGCCCGAGATCGATGATGCCTGGCTACTTCCCGCCGCAAAGGCGCCGGCATGAAACACAATCCTATTCGCACGCTAAAGAGCGGGCCTCAGGCGTGCACCCGGCAAAATGTCCCGCGATGGAGGATGACTGACATGAAGAATGCAATCCGCTACGCAGTGCTCACCGCCACCGTGCTGGGAGGCATCGGCACGGCTTACGCCAGTTCCATTCCCGGCATGCGTGGCCACGACCACACCGGCGTCACCGTCCCCGACATGGAGCAGGCGGTCGATTTCTTCACCGAGGTGGTTGGCTGCAAGAAGGCGATGTCGTTCGGCCCGTTCGCCGACGACAAGGGCACATTCATGCAAGATCTGCTGGGCGTCGATCCCAAGGCGGTGATTGAGGAGATCATCCTGGTCCGCTGCGGACACGGGTCGAACATCGAGCTGTTCAAATACACCGCGCCGGACCAGAAGGACCTGACGCCTCGCAACAGCGACATAGGCGGCTTCCTTATCGCCTTCTATGTCGACGACATCGCCGCCGCAAAAGCTTATCTTGACGGCAAGGGCGTCAAGACGCGGATGGGACCGCTGCCGGTTACCGAAGGCCCGGCCGCCGGCCAGACCATCCTCTACTTCCAGGCGCCCTGGGGCTTGCAGTTGGAAGCGATCAGCTATCCCAATGGCATGGCCTATGAAAAAGATGCGGAGACGGTGCTGTGGAGCCCGAAGAACCCGGAAAAATAGCCCGGGGCGTCCCTGGCCTGCGCAAGCCGACTGCCGGCAAGCTGGGTTTCTGGAACGGATTGTTTCAATCCTGAAACTTCAAGCTTGAATTAATCCGTCTCAGGCGTAAACTCGACAAACAGAAGCGAAGAGGAGATCGCACGATGAAAGTTGCGGTTCTCGGCGGCGGACCAGCCGGGCTCTACTTTGCCATCTCGCTGAAGCTCAGGGATGCCGCGCATGAGGTCACGGTGTTCGAGCGCAACCGTGCCGATGATACGTTTGGCTGGGGCGTCGTGCTGTCGGCCGAAACGCTGGAGAACCTGACCAAAAACGACCCGGTCAGCGCCGTCTGGATCCGCAAGCATTTCGCCTATTGGGACGATATCGCCGTCATCCATGACGGCGTGCGCACGGTCTCGACCGGTCACGGCTTTTGCGGCATTGGCCGCAAGCGGCTGCTCACGTTGCTGCAGCGGCGGGCGCGCGAACTCGGCGTCAAGCTGGTCTTCGAAACCGACATCGCCGATCCCAAGCCATATATGGAGACGCACGAGCTGGTTGTCGCCGCCGACGGGTTGAACTCGAAAGCGCGGGGCGCCTTCGTCGACGTGTTCAAGCCCGATATCGACATTCGTAGATGCAAGTTCGTCTGGCTCGGCACCCACCAGAAATTCGACGACGCCTTCACCTTCATCTTCGAAAAGACCGAGCATGGCTGGGTGTGGGCGCATGCCTACCAGTTCGACAGCGATACCGCGACCTTCATCGTCGAATGCAGCGAGCAGACCTGGCAGCGCTTCGGCTTCGGCGCGATGTCGCAGCAGGAATCGATTGCCGTCTGCGAGCGCATCTTTGCCCGTCATCTCGGCGGCCACGCGCTGATGACCAACGCCAATCATATCCGCGGCTCGGCGTGGATCAATTTCCCGCGCGTCTTGTGCGAACGCTGGTCCTACAAGAACCTGGCGCTGATGGGCGACGCGGCGGCGAGCGCGCATTTCTCGATCGGTTCCGGCACCAAGCTGGCGCTGGAAAGCGCGGTGGCGCTGGCCGACTATGTCGAGTCCGAGCCAGACCTCGAGGCCGCCTTTAGCAAATATGAGGACGCCCGCCGCACCGAAGTGCTGAAGCTGCAGTCGGCGGCGCGCAATTCGCTCGAATGGTTCGAGGAGGTCGAGCGCTATCTCGGCCTCGATCCGGTGCAGTTCAACTATTCGCTGCTGACGCGTTCGCAACGCATCAGTCACGAGAATTTACGGCTGCGCGATGCCGAATGGCTGGCCGGCGCCGAGGAGTGGTTCCAGCGCCAGGCCGGCGCCGGGGGCAACAATCTGCGTCGCGCGCCGATGTTCGCGCCGTTCCGGCTGCGCGGCATGGGGCTGCAGAACCGCGTCGTCGTCTCACCGATGGCGCAGTACAAAGCGGTCGACGGCTGTCCGACCGATTGGCATTTCGCCCATTACGCCGAACGGGCCAAGGGCGGCGCCGGTCTCCTCTACATCGAGATGACGTGCGTCAGCGCGGAGGGCCGCATCACGCCTGGCTGCCCCGGTTTCTATGCGCCCGAGCATGAGGTCGCCTGGAAGCGGCTGGTCGAGTTCGTCCATGCCGAAACCGAGGCCAAGATCTGCGCCCAGATCGGCCATTCCGGTGCAAAGGGGTCGACCAGGCTCGGCTGGCAGGGAACCGACGTGCCGCTGCCCTCAGGCAATTGGCCCGTCATGGCAGCATCTTCCGTGCCGTGGTCGCGGGAAAACCAGGTGCCGAAGGCGATGGACCGCGCCGACATGGATATGGTGCGCGACCAGTTTGTCGCTTCGGCCGAGATGGCGGCGCGCTGCGGCTTCGACATGCTCGAAATCCACGCCGCGCACGGCTATCTCCTGTCCTCCTTCATCACGCCCTTGACCAACCGGCGCACCGACTCCTATGGCGGCTCGCTGGAAAACCGCATGCGCTACCCCTTGGAAATCTTTCATGCGGTGCGCGCCGCGTGGCCGGCCGAGAAGCCGATCTCGATGCGCATCTCCGCCAATGACTGGCTGGGCATCGAAGGCGTGACGCCGGCCGATGCCGTAGAGATCGCGCGGCTGCTGCATGAGGCCGGCGTAGACATCTGCGACGTATCGGCCGGCCAGACGTCGGCCGTGGCAAGACCGGTCTATGGCCGCATGTTCCAGACGCCGTTTTCCGATCGCATCCGCAACGAGGTCGGCATGGCGACGATGGCGGTCGGCAATATCTATGAGCCGGACCACGTCAACTCGATCCTGATGGCGGGCCGCGCCGATCTCGTCGCACTGGCTAGGCCGCATCTTGCCGATCCGTATTGGACGCTGCACGCGGCCGTCACGCTTGGCGATCGCGGCGTCAAATGGCCGGATCCCTATCTGCCCGGCCGCGACCAGCTCTACCGGCTGGCCGAACGCGAAGCGGCAGCGGGCTTGAAAATATGAGTGCCGCGGGGA